>CAYOFB010000136.1:0-2583 GCA_964403145.1 uncultured Candidatus Bathyarchaeia archaeon | reverse complement strand
CTTGTTCAAAACCCGATATTCTAAAGCCGAACTTGTAGTAAAATGGAATTGCTTCTGCACATTTATAGTGAACTTCCGCCCTTACAATTTTTACTCCCTTTTCCTTTAGCATTTCAATTTCTTTTTCAAGAAGTTTTCTGCCTACTCCTTTTCTCTGCCAGTCCTTGGAGACAGCTATATCCTCTAGGGCCGCCATTTTTCCGTGAACGTCAGCTTGTGCGTACCCAACAACTTCATCTTTCTCATCTACAGCAACAATCGATAATTCGGGATTAAGCTCAAGCTTGTCCAGTAAATGCCTCTTGTATGCCTCTTTATCCGCAAAAGGATTGGCAAGCATAGCCAATTCCGAAACCGCTTCGATATCCTTTTTCTTCATAGGCCTTATCTTAACACTGGACATAGCAGCTTCCTCTCACTCTAAAATTTCGATTGAATCAACTTTCCCGTCCCCGTCAAGATCAAAGCCTTGAATTACAGCCGCAAATCTCTTCTGTCCCTCGTATTTCTTTAGGGCTTCTTTCCAAAAGTTTGAAAGCGCAATTACGCATGCCTTTGTTCCCACAGCCTTATTCCCTGCAAGAACAATTATTCTCTTACTTTTATCCCATGGATTAACTATCTTGGCTATTATTCCCACAGTATCTTGCGTGTAGACTTCGCCGGTCTTTTTTGATACAAGTCCGCCGAAAAGAAAGCCGTGCCTAGATCTTTTCATGTTGAATCTTATTGGAAGATGACAATTAATCTCTTGGGTTATCAGATTTGTTCCCGGTCCGCCGACAAGTATGAGATTGTTTTTCTCCTCTTTTTCGGCTTTAATGTCAACGTCTAAGCGGACAACGAAGTCTTCTGGATTTTTTACGAATTGACCAAGAAAGAATGCTAAATGCGCCGCGTAGTGGCCGTCTCTGGCAACCGTTTTGAATGGACCATGCGGTTCCGGGCTTCCAACAACTATTTTTCCGTTAAACTCTCCGTTCTCAGTTATGAAGGGTGAGAGGAAACTTTCAAGCTTTTTGTCTAGGACTGGGAACAGCGGCTTTTTTGTTGCTCTTTCTCCGAATGGAAGCTCCATTCCAAGCGCTGGATAGGCAGCGCGATAATATTTTGCCATTGCTCCCTTCTTCTCTGCTTCCTTAACTACGCGTACAACCCCAGCCTTAACAAGCTTTCTTATATGATAATAGACTATTTGCTCATGAACCCCTAGCTTCTTTGAGATTTCCATGGGATACATTTCCTTTTTACTTAGCAAGAGGAGAATTTTCCACGTAAGTCTATTAAGAACCATCTTTAACTTTTGGGGATCATTAAAAATCGCTATTTCCTTAACCGCCGTGAACCTTTTGTCAACAAGCAATTTTTTCTTCATTTCAGTTAGCATAAGGAGTTAGCATTATAAAAATTTTATTAACGGTCAGTATTGAGCAAGCATAGAAACAAGTTAATTTTAAAAGGAAGTTATGAATTTTCTTTTAAAAATGAAACTTTTTTGCTAAAAAAGCTTATACAACGCCCTTTTCAAGTGTAACCACGTCGATAATAATTAATTGAGAGGCTCAATATGTGCGGAATCTTCGGATGCCTACTTAAGGATGGCAACGCCGCGCCAATAATCCACTCTGCATTGCATCGCCTAGAATATAGGGGATACGATTCGGTGGGGGAAGCAACCCTTCATGAAGGGAGAATATTCATAAAGAAGGACGCTGGCAAAATCGATGAAGTTCATAAAATTCTTAATTTAGATGACTTGCCTGGAAGAATAGGTATTGGCCACACAAGATGGGCCACGCATGGTGCGCCGTCAAAGGTTAATGCTCATCCCCATACAGACTGTAAAGGGCAAGTGGCTGTCGTTCATAACGGCATAATCGAAAACTACGCAGAGCTAAAAATGGAGCTTGAAGCTAAAGGGCATGTTTTTAGGTCTAAAACCGACACGGAAGTGATTTCGCATCTAATAGAGGAAGGGCTTCAGTCGGGAATGGGACTTGTTGAGGCTGTTCGCGAGGCTGTTAAAAGGCTTGAAGGCTCATATGCAATAGCCGTAATTTCAACTGTTGAGCCAGACAAGATTGTCTGCGCCAGAAATGAAAGCCCGCTTGTGCTTGGAATATCTGAAAATGGCGTTTTCTGCGCATCCGACATTCCAGCCTTTCTCCCGCATACAAACAAGATTATAGTTGTAAATGATGGCGAACTCGTAGTTTTGAAGGATGACGGCTATGAGGTAAGCAGAATAAGCGATGCAGCTCCCATTTTACGTGAGCCAGAAATTGTTGACTGGACTCCTGAAATGGCCGAAAAGCAGGGCTTTCCGCATTTTATGCTTAAGGAAATTCATGAGCAGCCTCTTTGCTTAAGGAACACGTTGAGGCTTCAGGAGCAGTATTTGGAGCTTATGACAACTTTCCTGGACAGAGCAACAGAAGTCTTTCTGGTGGCGTGCGGCACATCCTATCATGCCTGTCTGGCAGCCTCCTATATGTTTTCTAAGCTTGCTTTCCTCCCAACCCATCCAGTAATCGCCTCAGAATTCATCGAAAGATACGGTAAGGCTGTAAACATAGACAGCAC
>CAYOFB010000135.1:0-2588 GCA_964403145.1 uncultured Candidatus Bathyarchaeia archaeon | reverse complement strand
GGCTATACTATTTTAAACCGAAAGAAAAAACCGAACAAAAGAACTATAACGCTGCAGAAGAAAAGCTTTCCGGAAAATTTGAAAGCGAAGAAGAGATAATTATCAATCTACTTAAAGCTTCTGGCGGAAGAATGCGTCAATCAGTCATAGCGGAAAAATGCGGGTTCTCCAGATCTAAGACAAGTAAGCTTTTAAAGCGATTAGAACAAGAGGGAAAAATTGAAAGAAAGACTAAGGGAAGAGAAAAAATTGTAAGCTTGCCGGAGATTGAAGAAAAATGAAAAAAGGTATGTCCGCGAAAAAACTGACTAAAAAATCGGCCATCGCCTATCTACTTATCCTCTTTTTCATGGCAAATCCAGTTTTTCACCCAATCTCAGCATCTGGGGCAGAAGCCGAAACCATAGTAAGGATAGAGCCTCAAGAATGCTTCGCGAAAATCAATCAAACCTTCAGCATTAACATCACTATACTCAATGTGGAAAATCTATACGGACTCGATATTTTGCTTGCTTGGAATTATTCAATTTTGGAAGCCATAAATATAAGCCACTATATTGGAGTCGAGGACTACCCATACGGAGTTCTTCATAAAAACCTAACAATTTATAAAATTGAAGTATGTCAAGAAAAAGGAACTTTCAAGCTAGTCGCATCCTCGATCTCTCCTGCACTGCCCTTTAACGGAAACGGGACGCTTGCAACGATAACTTTCCGAGTAATTGGGTTCGGTAACTCCGATTTAATCATTAGAGCGGAACTCGCTAGCAATATCCAAACGCCTGAAGGGGTCAAACCAATCAGCCATATAGAAGTAAATGGGCGTTATTATCCAATTAGAATATCAGTAACGCCGAAAACTGCAGATTTGGGTCAAAACATAAGGATAAGCGGCGATCTGGCCGTCGCACAAGAAAATGTAGAGGTCAAACTCCTAACTAGAAAACATGGAAGCCAAACATGGGTAACGGAAACAGTGTCACAAACAGATGAAAAAGGAACATTTCTTATAACATGGAAACCCAAAACAGGAGGAAAATATTACGTTAAAGCAATAGTCACAAATAGCATGAAAGGAGAAAGCCAAACTATACTTGTTGAAATTCATGAATTTACAATAGAGCCCTACGCCATTTCATTAATCATTATGATAGCAATAATCGTCATAATAGCGATATTCATTATAGAAAAAAAGCTTAAAAGACGTTAATTATCAAAAATCGAATTTAAATTTCCTTCGCGTATTAGAAGACCTTAGTGATGAAATTTTAAACTTTTATCGCATATTTTCAGCCAAGCCTTCGTTTAATCTTGGCAAAAGTATAGAAAACTATAAATTGTTTAACACTTCTATATTTGTTGGCGGTCAATATGAGTTTAAAGTGGCTTGAAACGTATAGTAGCCCTAGCACGGTTAAGGCTTACAAGTGGGCTTTAAACGGATTCTTTCAAGTTTTAGGCTTCAAGGGAAACTTAGAAGAGAACGCTAGAGCCTACTTCAGCCAAAAACGTAACTATCAGGAAGATGTGAAAGCCTACTTTATGAGTTTGAAGGGTAAGCCACCTAAAACCGTTAGCCTATGCCTTTCTGCTGTTAAGATGTTTCTTTTAGAGAACGGTGTAGAGCTTCCAGCTTTGTTTTGGCGTAGGCTGAAGGGAAGGCGTAAAGGCTCTAGGGCTTTAATGCTTGATAAAGTTCCCTCAAACGCAGAGCTTAGACGTATTCTTTCACACATGGACGTTAAGGGTAAAAGCCTATTCTTGGTTTTGGCTTCTAGCGGAATGCGAATCGGTGAAGCCCTCAAACTCAAACTTGAAGATGTTGATTTAACTTCAGACCCGCCCCGCATATTGATTAGAGGAGAATACACTAAAAGCGGAAATTCCAGAGTTGCTTTCATCTCTTCTGAAGCAAAAGAAACCCTTGAAGAATGGCTTAAGATTCGAGATGAGGTTTTAAATGCCTCTGTGAAGCGTAGTCGCTACCCTAAGAAAGCTGAAGATAAGCGAATATGGGCTTTTGAACCGAACACAGCCTATTTCATTTGGAGAAACGCTATCAAAAAGGCTGGATTTGACAAACGTTTCCAATATAATAATAGCCTTGAAAGGTTCACGGTTCACCCACACGTTTTAAGAAAGTTTTTTAGAACTAGGCTGGGTGCGGTAATCCCCGTTGATGTTGTAGAGGCTTTAATGGGACATGAAGGCTATCTTACTGAGGTTTATAGGCGTTACAGCCTTGAAGAACTAGCCAACTTCTACAAACAAGGAGAATACACACTCCTAATCTTTTCGGAAGGATTAGGCAAGCTCAGAAAAGAAATTGAAGAGAGAAACGAACAACTTCAAAAACTAATAAACGGTTTGACAGCCGAAAACTTAGAACTCAAAAACAAAATGAAACAGCTTGAAAAGAAGGTTTCAGAACTTGAAGCTCTAATTCCAGAAAACCTTAAAGAATGGCTTCAAATCCTCAAAAAGCTGGAAAGAAAAGGACTAAGAAAATATATAAGTGAAACCTAACCTTTTACGGTTATCCATCGCCTAGACTTTCCAAAAACTTGAGCTGGCCTCTCTCTTAAGTG
>CAYOFB010000134.1:0-2592 GCA_964403145.1 uncultured Candidatus Bathyarchaeia archaeon | reverse complement strand
AAAAAGCATAACAAGCCTAAACGGACCGCAAACCAAGCTAAAAGACGGAGATATACTAGCTATAATACCTCCAGTCGGAGGAGGATAAAAGAGCAATATTTAAACCTACAAACAGCAACATCGCATGCATAGCCAAAAATAAACAGTAAACTTGATGGAGCCTCGGCCGGGATTTGAACCCGGGACTACCGCCTTACCAAGGCGGTGCCCTAACCGGGCTAGGCCACCGAGGCAACCACAAAATATTCAAAATAATAGAACTTTAAAAAGCATTTCGAATACATTTGAAAAGTTTATCTAGATAGCCTACAAGTCTATATAACGGTATGCGGGGGTGTCCGAGTGGTCAAAGGAGGCAGGCTTAGGACCTGCTGCCGTAGGGCTGCGTGGGTTCGAACCCCACCCCCCGCACCAACACCCGAACCCCTGGCATTTCTAATTATGGTTTACGAACCCCTGTAGTAGGCGAGATTTTCCAGGTAATCTATCACTTGAAGAAGCTGGGTTATTCTGATTCAACCTTGATTCCTATGGCTAAGAGGCTTCAGCGATTAGCTAAACATGTGAACTTGAGGAATCCAGAGGCTGTTAAGGAGTTTATTGCTAAGCAGAATTGGAGCTGTGGCTATAAGGGAAATGTGGTTAATGCCTATGAGCATTTCTGCAAATTCTATAATATTCCGTTTGATAAGCCAAAATATGAAAGGGTTGATAAGATTCAGAAGATTCCGAGAGAGGAAGATATTAACAAGATTATCAGCCATGCCACGCCTAAATATGCCTTAGCCTACTCCATTATTAGAGATTGTGGATTACGCCCTATAGAGCTTGAATGGCTCAGAGTGAAAGACATAGATTTAGATAATGGCTTGCTTTATCCTCGCACAGCCAAGCATGGAGAAGGCAGAGTTTTAAGGCTTAAGCCTTCCACTTTAGCCATGCTCAAAAAATACATTCAAGAGAACAATTTGAATCCGAATGACAGTTTAGGCTTCAAGGCTGAAAGGGTAAAGGAGAATTGGATTAGACTAAAGAAGAGTGTAGCTGAGAAGCTTCAGCAACCAAATCTTAAGACTATTAGGCTTTATGACTTGAGGCATTTCTTCGGAAGCATGACATACTTGAAAACAAAAGATATTGTTTATACTCAGAGGCTGATGGGACACAGAAACATAAAGAACACTTTAAGATATGTTCACCTTGTAGGCTTCCAAAATAGCGAGTGGATATGTAAGGTTGCGAGGAACTCTGAGGAAGCTTCTAAGCTTATAGAGGCTGGCTTCGAGTATGTCTGCACAACTCCAGATAATCTAATGCTGTTTAGAAAACCAAAATAATTCCTTTTTTCTTTATTTTCTCTGAAAGGCTGGAGAAAAAATAATATGTTTTGAGACGCACACCCCTCGCCCTTTAAAGGCGGAGTTCTTCAATGTTAAGAGATACCTGATTTTTGGCTTTTTGAGACAGAAAAGGCTTGCTTATTCCTCATTCCACTCGGTTGTCTCTTTGCCACAAACTGTCATTGTAACAGAATCGAGGCTGAATCCTCCTCTATCCCCGCTTGCGTTACAGCGTTACTTATGCTTACGTTAGTTTTTGGCTTTAAGCTTCATTTTGGATTAAAATATAATTTAATGAAGTTGCGTATTTTTTGCTTGGGCTTTAACTGTGAAAACATATATATTGAAACAATATCGTGGAGAGCCTAAAAGATGTGAGCTTTGTGGAGAAACATTCAGGATTGGAGATGAAATAATTGTAACTGCGTCTAAGAGGCGTTTTCATAAGAAATGCTTTGAAAAACTTTTGCATTAGCTAATGTGAAAGTAGATTAGGGTTTTTAACTGAAGTTGTTACGGATGTAACATAGGGTTTAACATAGCTTATCATAGGGTTCAACTTAATCAATTTCCAATCTCTAATAATGATGTATTCTTCTCCATTTCTTAGCACCAGGATTGATGGAATGTGATTCTTTCTTTTACCTGGCTGGAATGAAACCAGCTTGCCTACTACTTCATAATCTTCATCTGTCACTACTGTGACAGTGACAGTTTTGCCGAGCTGTTTCAGGCTAATCATAGTGCATACCGTAAATAGTAGATTAGAGTCACGATTAGAATGCATAAGCTTACAATTATGGCTATATAGATGGGAACGGCTTCATTCATTGCCTTTCTCTCCTTTTCTGCGAATTTCTAAAAGTTTTAGGTAAAAGCTTGGCAAACTTACTAAAACCCAATCAATCAATGAGAAAATGAATAGACTCCACAATTTAGGACACAAAACAGTTAGAACAGCCAAGATAAAGCTTGAAACTTCGAGAAAAGCCCCTATTTTGCATAATTTTTGCCGAATCAACCAATACCTTGAAACTTCTCTATTATTTTTGCTCATTAGACTCACCTAAAATATAGATGGAAACCTTCTTTTTTCTTCCATCAAGCAGATTCCTTAAAGCTTGAACTCCAATATAGCAGTATTCAGCCTTAAATTTCTCACTAATCCAAATGCGAACACTCTTTTTAGACTTGCTGAACTCTGCATAGCCAACATTACGCCACTTAGGAAGTTGCGGCGCAACCTTCTTTT
>CAYOFB010000133.1:0-2606 GCA_964403145.1 uncultured Candidatus Bathyarchaeia archaeon | reverse complement strand
TAGTAGACGATTAGGCCGGCAACCGGGTTCAGTCTGGCCAGAAACCTTAGAAAAGCTCTAGACGAGAACACGTAGCCGATTAACGCGAAGCTTAAAGCTAACAGCAACTCCTTGTCGGTAAGCTCCATCGGGCGTCTCCTAAAGGAAAAATAGCCCCCCTTGAGGGTCCCTTACACATTCAATTTTTCCTTTGGAGCGAGATTGCATGAACTCCATAGAGAAGTTTGTTAATAGGGTGATTTGCGGCAACTGTATTGACGTTATGAGACAGATGCCAGCGGAATCCATTGACCTCGTCATGTTCAGCCCGCCATACTATGGTTTGAGAGATTACGGCGACTTAACAGAAACGGTTTGGGGCGGACGCAGAGACTGCGAGCATGAATGGAAAGACCATAAGCGGGTTAGGACCCATGGCTACGATAATAAGCATGCAAAAGGCGTGAAATGGCCGGAGCTTCAAGGAAGGTTCTGCGTTAAGTGCGGCGCATGGAAGGGACAGCTTGGCTTAGAGCCGGATTGGCGCATGTACGTTCAGCATATGGTTGAAGTGTGCCGGGAAATCAAGCGGGTTCTAAAAAAGACAGGAAGCATGTATATTGTGTTGGGCGACACTTACGCGGGTGGAGCCGGAAGCAAGGCTCATGGTGAAAAGCAGGGCTATCTGGGCGAAGCCTATCCCTTAGCCAAGAAGAACCCGAACCGGCCTAATCTCCAGCCTATCTACAAGCCTAAGTGTATTATGGGGATTCCTTGGCGCGTCGCCTTCGCCTTGATAGAAGACGGCTGGATCCTAAGGAATTGTCTGATATGGCATAAACCAAATGCGATGCCAAGTTCAGTTAAAGACAGATTCTCAAATACTTATGAGTTTATCTTCTTTTTCACAAAAAGCCGAAAGTACTATTTCAACTTAGATGCCGTTAGGGAACGACCGAAGAGCTTTAATTCTGTCCGAGTAGTCTCTAAACATTGCCAGGTCACTCTCGCTAATAGGGTTGCGGGTGGTCAATCCGCCCAGAGTGATTATATACCAACGTTGAACGAGTTGTTTCCAATACTGGTACTCCAATCTTTTCTTAGAACGCAGAGGATACCTATCGAAGAGTGGAACTATTATCTCAGCCAAATCTTTGATTCTTCTGCAACCCCAGATAGCATAAGGATGTCCGCCCTTCCTCGATGGCGGGAGTTGGTTTTCAAGGAGGAAACCACAGTCAAGCTCTTTCTTGATCATCTTAAGCGTTTCAACGTCATCCTGCCTAAGTGTGATTTGAATGCCCAATCTGTTCTCAGGGTATTCTTTTCCACGTACCTTTCTCATCCTATAGAAAGCCACGAAAGTGGCTTCCCCATCACAGAATCCACTAAGCCAGTATCCAAAGGAATCACTAACGTTAAGCCTAACGGGAATTCCTTCTCGTTTGAGGCGTTCCTCGAAGGCTTTCCAAATATCGATTTTATAGATGAGCCTGTTTCTCTCAGCGACAGTCTTGCTTTTAACACGAAGCTTCTTAGCTACCTCTCCATAAGTAAATCCAGCCTTAAGAAGGGCGATCTCTTTCTTAACGATTTCCTTCGGAATCTTAGAACCGTTCTTATAGCCCATAAATCCAAATGGTTTATGCCAACTGATAGATATTACGCACAAACCAATAAATTGAGCTTCCTTATTTACAAACTTAATAGAATTGCACAGAAATTAAGAGGCAAATCGACATATCACGGCAAATGTGAAAATTTTCAAGCTTGGAACGAAAAGCTCATGCACAACAAGGCTGTTAGAGATGCGTTGAAAATTCTGGAAAAGCAGGAGAAGCTAAGCT
This sequence comes from uncultured Candidatus Bathyarchaeia archaeon, assembly GCA_964403145.1. Taxonomy (GTDB): domain Archaea; phylum Thermoproteota; class Bathyarchaeia; order Bathyarchaeales; family WUQV01; genus CAYXFE01. Next base: position 780 of record CAYOFB010000133.1, on the reverse strand, counting down.
TAGCCGAGAAAAAATTTTTGCAGGACTATGTCCATAACCACGCTGGCCATCCTAAGGGAAAGAATCCCGGCGATTTCTGGAGTATTCCTACTAAACCTTACAAAGGTGCTCATTTTGCCGTATACCCTGAAGAAATTTGCATCCGACCCATAAAGGCGAGCTGTCCAGAGCAAGTCTGCGCCAAATGCGGGTTACCCAAGGAAAATCGTCCAAGCTGGTGCCCATCATGCAAATGTGAAGAGCCCGACTATAGGCCGGGAATTGTGCTGGACCCTATGTGCGGAAGCGGAACCACATTGGTTGCCGCTAAAAAGCTTGGTAGGCTGTTTATAGGAATAGACATTAATCCGGTTTACGTGGAGATGGCTAAACGTAGACTTTCAGCAATACCGGAAAGGCTTACCGATTTTTCTTTTGGTGAAGAAAATTGGGTAAGGGCGGAAGCGTCCGTGTCGCTGGTTTCATAGTGCTTTGCGCCGGCATTTTGCTTATAGTGCTTGGGCTTCAGCCCTACACGATTAGAGACATGAATGGAGACGGCGCCATTGACTGGAGAGACTACGACGTTGACGGAGACGGCCATGTCGACATAATAGATATATCGCAAGTAGCGCGGGCGTATGGCTCAACGATAGGCGACGAGAAATACAATGCACGAGTTGACTTTAACGGGGACGGAGTAATCGATGATTTTGACTTGAACGCCATAAAAGACTATTATGGCCAAGGAAGCTTAAGCCTAATAGACTTATGGATGTATCGGGCGACAACGCCGAAGGG
>CAYOFB010000132.1:0-2611 GCA_964403145.1 uncultured Candidatus Bathyarchaeia archaeon | reverse complement strand
AAGTGAGAACAGCATGACTAGACCAATTGGATAGAACGCGGCGCCCCAAGATAAACAGATGTAGCCTAAAGATAAGCCTGAAAGCACACCGTAAGCTAACGTGGATTCGGCAGGTCTTTTTTCATCTATTGATCTGAGGAAGAATAAGAAGAATAATATTATTCCTAAAACTCCGACTGATTCGTCATCAAAGAACCCAAGTGAGGTTCTAGTTATATAGGTTGGGCTTAAAGCGAGTATCAAGGCTGAAAATAAGCCAACTGTTTTTCCTCCTATTTCTTTTCCGAGAAAGTACATGGCTATGCATGTTACTGCGCCCATAACTGCTGGAAAAATTATGCAGAAGTCCTTTAGTGCGATATTTACTCCCAAGGCGGAAATTATCATATAAAATGTTGCTGCGGTTAACGGCAAGCCTGACAGATTTCTTTTAAAGACCTCAGCGCCCCATGGGTACCAACGTTGAGGATCATTCCAATTTAACCAAGAGAAGTAGCCTTCCTTGACTATTTTTTCGGTAAATCTATACTGGAGGAAAGGATCAAACTCGGAGAGAGTCATCCCCCAACGTAGCGGTAATAGCCTAACACTTAAAGCTAAAACGAAAATGATTAGCAAAGATGAAAATACTAAAATTGTTCCATGCGGAACTCTTGGACGGTGGTCCCAAACTTTCTTAAATACGTCTTTTACTTTGTCTCTGCTGAACTTCATATCATTCTCCACTCAATGATGGATTTTTCGATGCGAAATTTACTCAACTGCTTTATATAGGTATTTTGCTAAGCTTATAAGGATGTTATTAGGAAAGAATGGTAAAAACCTTTAGTGTCTTAGAAGATACATTGTGCCATAATGAGAGGTATTGAGGGTCGGTTCTTATGCCAATTCCAATTTTAACTGTAATTTCGCAGGAAAAACGAGCTACTGAAATTAGTGAAGAACTTTTAGCTCAGACTGAAGAGGTTCTAAAAGTTTTTGGATTAGAATGGAGAACGGAACCAGTTAAAAGAAGCCCTGCCGTCTTCACGGCTATAAGTATTTTTGAGCCATTAGACTATGACCTAAAAGAAAACGAGAAAAAGCTTGAGTGGAGTTTCGGAAGGGCTGCTCCACGTGTAACAATTGAGGTTAAATCTTCAGAACTACTTGCTTCCCTTCCTGACACACCATATTATTCGTGTCATCTTTACATCTGGAGGAGTAAAGAAAGTATTGTGGCTTCTCCATGGTGGCTCCTGCCAGCTATTGCCGCGTCGTCGTCGGAAGGATTGTTAATCAACGATTCGTATGTGTGGGCGGTAACTGCCTGGAATTATCCCCTTGGCTGTATATCGCTACATAAATCTGTATGGAAAGCCCCGCTGGGTTCAGTAGTACGGGTTGGATATTCCGGAGTAGAAATAATGGGCGGTGTAGATTATTCTGGAAACTTGAGAGCTAATGCGACTGAACTAGCAAACTTATTGACTGAAGGAGCTAGAAACTTCTTGGAAACAATAATGGAAAAAGGACTAAAAGAGGTGCGGGTAGCGCTTAGCGGTGGTTTAGACTCTAGAACCGTACTGGGCGCACTTCTTTTGGCTTCTGAAAATATAGGTGTTAAAGTTAAAGCCTTTACTAGGCAGACCCCTGGAACAGATCCCAAAGAAGTAGAAGTTGCCAAAAAAGTTGCAGAAAAGCTAGGCGTTGAACATCATGTAGAAAAAACAGAGCCAAATCTACAGGGCAAAATTGAGTCTATATTAAATCCGTTTAGAAAGGGTATGGCTTTAGCTAATGGAACTGGTGGGGACAAAACTTTATCTCCTCTTGGACATATTAGATGGAGTTCTCCGAAAGGTATGAAGGAGATGGCGACAAAACTAGTTAAGGAGCGTGATTATTCCGTAGCGGTGCCTCCCATCCACAAATACGTGCGTATTGCCGGAAAAAATATGATTAGAAAACTTGAGTGTGAGGCACAAAATCCATTAGAACTCTATAGAAAATATATGACAGAATACAGAATAATGAATTGGCTCACCTCCTTTAATTGTCCGCTTGTAACTCCCTTCCTTTATCCGCCATTTTTCTCCAAATCTTTCAAAATAAATCCCAAACACAAAGACTACTTCGTATTATATGCTAAAGTTTTGGAAAAACTAGACAGTAGACTTCTGCAAGTACCATATTACAATCTGGATTGTAGGCTCACAAGTAAAGCTCTGCTTCAAAAAATAAAAGTTTCTGTCTTTTTCGCTTGGAAGGCCGCAAGAAAGCTCTTAAAAGGTCAGCGCGGAGCACTAGTTCCAACGGAACTAGCATGGAAATATACTCAACTCATGTACATAGATTTTATCAAGAGAATTCCACTTGTAGATCACCCAATTTGTAAGAAGCTAAAGAATGCTATTGAGTGGGCTTTACAAGTCAAACCTAAGGATGCGAGGGCGTTAAGTGTCGCCAATAATATGTTGAGGTTACTTATAGAGATGGCTGCTCTTAATATAGCAATTTCAACTTAACTGCTTCCTTTCAAACTATTGGGTTTATTTCTGTTCTAATGTCTTCAAATGTTCTTTGTATTGCTGTGGCGTCATTAGATTTTTTAGTTCTTTTTCTAGGTTTT
>CAYOFB010000131.1:0-2680 GCA_964403145.1 uncultured Candidatus Bathyarchaeia archaeon | reverse complement strand
CATATAATCCCATCGGCTACTATTCCGCATTTGGAGAGGGAACCACTATAAGTTATGGACCTGTTCCCTTCACGGTTTCAGTGATTTATCGCGACGCTGTCGGGGACTCAAAGGCCGTTAACAATTCAATCGTCGTAGTTGTTGAACCGTTCATAGACTTAGTCATAAAAGATTTGAAAGCAGTAGGAAGTAATTCCTCTTCGAGCGTTACTGGGGTCATTATAAATTATGGTTCTGCGACAGCCAGTAGAGTTGAAGTATGCGTCAAAATAGGCAATGTGTCCAAATCGTCTTTTATAGGTGATGTGGAGTCTGGCTCCCAAGTGGCCTTTAAGGTGGAAGTACCCGCCTACAATGACTCGGCGATTTTGCAGCTTAGCTACTATAACGCCCTAGACGAACTAACCATAGAAGAGAAGCCAATAAGCATTATGTATCAAGCGGAAGAAATTGCGCCACCGCCCGAGCAAGGGATGCCAGCAATTGAAAGATGGATAATTATTGCAGCTGTTATCGTTTTTCTGTTCGTTTCAGCACTGCTCATCTATAAAATGATGAAAAAAACTAGATTTGGAGAGATGAGTCAGCAGTCATGAAGCTAAATGTTTTAATTGATTTTTTCAGAATTTCACTGAAAGCTCTCAGCGAAAGAAGAGTTAGGGCGGTTCTAACCATAATTGGAATCTCGATAGGCCCGCTTATTTTAGTTATGATGGGTTCTGTTGTTGGCAGCTACTCTGAATATGTCGTTGAAAGAGTTACTTCGCTTGGTCAGAATGCAATTGCAGTTTTTCCTAGGGAAAACTACGAGTTCAGCCAGAAAGACCTAAACTACATTAGGTCTTTAACCGAGGTTAAACGTGCAGAGCCATTCTATTCTATACAGGGGACAGTTAGAAGAGGCAATGAGGAACTCAGAGTTTCAATTTTCGCCGTTGATTATTCACTTCTTTTTGAGGCAATAGGCAGCCTCGAAATAGGTGAAGGAAAAGTTCCTTCACCATCTGAATTGCTATGTTCAATAGTGGGTAACAAAATAGCGTTTAAGGACTCTGGCGAACGATGTTTCAGCGTAGATGACTTCATAACAGTGACCGTCCCTAAAATGGAAGGAGGAAAGATAACTGGAAAGAAAAATTTGAATCTGATAGTCAGCGCGATTCTAAAGGAATACGGTGGGGCCTTAGTAGTTAATCCTGACACTACAATATTTGTAAGTCTAGAGGCTGGCGAACGATTATTCGATATGCAAGATTGGTCGGGAATGCTGGTCCTTGCATATTCCCCAGCCGATGTTAAACCAATATCAAACAGTATACGCAATTATTTTGAAGATAAAGCCGAAATAATAGCTATGAGCGCTATTGCCGAGGCAGTTTCAAGCATTACTGGAGCAATAAACTTCATAAACTTCACTACTTCGCTTTCCGCTTTCGCCGTAGCTATAGCTGGCGTTGCATCCACAATGATAACTTCAGTTATCGAGAGAATAAGGGAGATAGGCGTAATGAAAGCCATAGGCTACACCAACACGCAGATACTACTGCTCATACTTCTAGAATCAATACTCATGAGTCTAATAGGGGCAACAATAGGAATTTCTCTAGGCTCCTTAGGCGCCTACCTGCTCGCCTCAAGAGGCTTAAGAATAGGGGGAGTTGGAGAAACAGGCATAGTGATAACATTGCCTCCACAGATAACCCCACAACTAATAGGCGAAACACTAGCACTTACGAGTGTCATAGGCTTAATTGGAGGACTACTGCCTGCTTACAGAGCATCAAAAATACCGCCAGTAGCCGCACTAAGATACGAATAGAAAATGCTTATTGCCACCCAAAACAAACTATTTTATAGGGGCTGGCGAGTTGGCGGGCGGCCTTCGAGCCGTAAAGGCTTGAGGAAACTCCGCCCACCAGCAGAACCGGGGCGCCCGCAAGGGCGCAGGGCGAGAGCCCTGGCAACGGAGCAGAAACGAAACGTCCATCTGACACGTGAAGATGAGGCATGCTAAGTTGCCGAGCCGAGTGTGTCAGATGGAAGCGTTGAAACGGCCGTCCCCCGGGGTGGAAGGGCAAATAGGCGTCGATGAAGTTTCTGCCAGAGACGCGGGTAGCCCGCTTAGCCGGATGCCGCCTAAGAACAGAAGGCGGGTTATGGCCAACACGCCAGCCCCTATGAACGGTATGCCAACCATTTAGGAAATTTTAATAACAGCATCGGGGTTGAATGTTGTAGAAGCGACTTTATAGGAAAGGCTTTTATTTAAAGAGACAAAAACTAGTCGGCGAGATGTAGTTGTATGACCCTTGAAACAAGTAAGATTTTGGGCGGTGTAGGCTCGCTGTTGATGGTGCTTACACCTTTCTTTGGCACCTACACGGCCGTGTTGGGGCTTGTTGGATTAATTCTTGTGATGATAGCTTTGAAGGGGCTGGCTGACCACTACGGTGAGAAAGGGATATTCAATAATGCACTTTACGGCGTTATTCTCGCGATAGTGGGAATAGCTGTCTCTATAGCTATTATCGTGATAACAGCGATCGGTTTCTTGTCCGCCTTGGGAATTGATCTCTCTACCGTTTGGAGCGATCCGACCGTTCTTTCAAATATCAATTGGGAAGAATTGATGACTTTGGATGCTATTTGGCCTTATATTGCAGCCATTCTTGGAAGTTTC
>CAYOFB010000130.1:0-2706 GCA_964403145.1 uncultured Candidatus Bathyarchaeia archaeon | reverse complement strand
AAGATGATTCTACGAAAGGCATATATCGAATGTTATGGATGAATATTTTTCAAGTCTATAATTAATGAACTCCCTCGAATGATACTTGAGGAGGGAGGTCAGCGATTAGTGATGTCCTCGATGACGTTAAACTTTCGGTTTTGCTGCCTGTGTACAATGAAGCGGAGAGAATTGAAAGATGTGTTAGCGAAGTAGAAAAGAAAGTTAGATCTTTTACACGTTCCTACGAAATTATAATAGCTGAAGATGGAAGCACTGACGGTACAGATATCATTGCGGCACGTTTAGCCAAGACAAATCCTCGAGTAAAGCTTCTTCATTCAAAACCTCGATTAGGCAAGGGAAAGGCAATTAAAAGGGCTCTACGTGCAGCCCGGGGAGACGTAATCGTTTATTTAGATACAGATTTAGCCACTAGCCTTGAATATTTACCAAAAATAGTTGAAGCAGTCCAAAGGCATGGAGGCATGGCTATTGGCTCTCGATACGTCGACGGATCTAATGTTATAAGGCCTCCTTCACGGACCATTTTCAGCATAGCCTATAACTTGCTTGCAAGAATACTCCTTGGTGATGGTGTAATGGATCATCAATGCGGATTTAAGGCCTTAAGTAAAAATCTGGCAAGAACGTTATCTAACAAGGTAAAGTCTAATGGACTATTTTTTGATACTGAAATGATAGTGTGGGCAAAGAGGTTAGGTTACGAGGTTACTGAAATCGGCGTAGAATGGAGAGAATTTAGGAATAAAGGAGAATCAAAGGTTAAGCTTTTTCGTGACGCATTGAAAATGGGAATTGAATTATTAAAGTTTAGGCTTAGATTATATGGAATAAACCAGAAATACTGCGAGTACGGCGAGAGAATTCGGCAGGATAACACCAGGAAGAAGTAAAAGAAATGTACAAGTGGTCGTTAACTGTCAAGGTTAAAAAGTTTTTCTTAAAGTTTCTTAGTTACATAAAGGAGAATCCATTGATTTTTTTGATTTATTCCGCCATTTTCGGCATTGGTATATTTTTAAGATTTTTAATTTGGAGAGATTATGGTTCGCTTCAGTGGGACGAAGCTTCGCATAGTGTAGGAGGAATTTTCTTCGCAAAATTTTTCGCTGGCAATTTGAACTCTCCTAGCGATTACCTCGCAAATTATCCAGCAACCGTTGCTAGCTTTTGGTTCTATCCTTATGGATATAGCTTGCTAGCGAGTTTGGGATATCTTGCATTTGGCATCTCAGAATTTACAGCACGTCTTCCAAGCGTTGTCTTTAGTGTTTTACTAATTCATGCAACAATCTCCGTTACAAGGGAAGTAAAACTTGGGAGAATGGTTAGTCTTCTTTCGGGCTTTTTCGTAGCGACGTCTTCACTGATAATTATTGTTGGGTCGGGGGCTATGCTTGATGTTCCCATGACGACATTAATTATCTATTCGTTTCTTTTCTGGATTAGAGGGCTAAAAAATCGAAAAGATAAAGATTTTTTGAAGGCAGGAACCCTCGGAGGACTTGCCGGTTTAATAAAGCCAACTGGCATTCTTATTTTGCTTTTCATTTTTATTTTTGGAATTCTACTATTCCTTTTTTCCAAGGATAGACTTATTTTTTCACGAAGTTTCTGGAAGGGGATTTTAGGCGGGATCTCAATTTTTTCCACATGGTGGATTTCAGCAGTTTTAGTGAATTTTTTGTTTGATGGATGGATAGGTGAAGAAGCAATCAGAGGCGTGAAATATTGGTTTGACTTTTCTGGAGTTTTTGGAAAATATGTTCCACCCTGGTATAGCCCGCCGTGGTATAGGATAGAAGCATGGTATTATTATCCGATGCATCTACTTTTTGCGATGGGTCTTTTGCCCTTTGTATTTGTTTTTGTCGGTGTCTTTGCCAGATTCAGAAAAGCGCATCTAGCAGATTTGTTACTCATTCTTTTCGCCCTCGGATTCTATGTTCTCCAAACTTTCGCATCCAACAAAAATCCGAGGTACATATTGCCTATCTTACCTATTCTATACGTTTACGCAAGCGTAGGTTTGAATTTTGTCCTTTCAAGTATTAGGGGAAGCAACTTGCCCCCGCCAAGAAAGTTGGGATGTGCCAAAAGAACCATTGCTTTATTGATAGTTATTCTAGTTCTTGCTGAAGCACTTTTACCGTTGCAACATGCACTTGAAATAGGCTATATTCCAGGAATGAGATATAGGTTCGATTTTGATACTAGAAAGGTTTTAGAAATAGTGATGAATGATAAAGAGGGCGGTTTAATTATACTCGATACTCAAGATAATCTCTTCAATGTATATGTTATCACGTTCCATCTAGCCTCTATGGATAAAAATGGGAAGTGTGGATGCTACTTTGGAATATTAGAACCCAACGAAATTTTTAATTTTACTTTTTGCGGAAAAAAGGTTCGGTACATTCTTGTTCAAGATTTAAATTCAAACATTGGAAAATACATAAATGCTAATCCAGAATTTTTCACACTCCTAGGCGAAGTTGAAAATACAGACAGAAGTATTTATATATACAAAGTCAAAAGTTGAAAGCGCATCCACTTTTATCCCAACTACGTCATAATTTTGAATTATTGTGCCAAACATATATAGATGCAATTATGGGGTTAGAGGCAGGATTTCATCAAACATACCAGTAAAATGGTGCGGGGGGCGGGATTTGAACCCGCGAAGGCCTACGCCAGAGGATC
>CAYOFB010000129.1:0-2770 GCA_964403145.1 uncultured Candidatus Bathyarchaeia archaeon | reverse complement strand
CGGCTAATAATCCCAAAAAATTTGTGATTATAGAAGGCGCCAATCACATTTACGAGGGAAAAGAGGATAAGGTAATATTTGAAACTTTAAATTGGCTTAAGCAGAATATTTCTTACCCTTAATTTATGTAATAGGAAGCGGCCTAGCCGACTTAGACCAAAAAGTCATAGATGACTTGAAGCGCCAATACATTAGCGGCTACCCGACTTGGAAACAGAATTAAGCCAAACAACCGTAGCCAACGAAATCGGCGAACTGAAGGCTAGGCTTACACGGATGGAGGATTTCATGCGTCAATGGCTGAATTTAAACCCGGAAGACCTAGCCTACCTAATGGGCGTGATGCGAAGGCTAAGGCTGAAGCGTGCAGCCTAAATTGACCGCGAAGTCAAAGCCATGGAAGACCATGAGCTAATGTTTAGCGTGTAATTCTGCATGACATTTTAGCTTTCCCGGTTCGGCATTCTGTCTTTAAGGGCTCTTCTAAAATTTTGTATGAAATACTGAAGAACTTTTCGTACCGTGGACCTGCAGAAAACGTGAGGCAATGAGGGTAAACCGTAACTGTATGTGTATGTATAACTTTTTTATAAAAGTTTCACCCTAACTAAAACTAGGGTAGATAAGGAAAATGAAAAGACTTAAGATACTGTTTCTCGTGCTTTCAATAATAACTGTTGCGTTCTGTGCTACAGTAGCCTATGCTTTCGCAGTTTCCGACCAAAGCACAATACAGTCTTCCAGCGACATAGGGAAGCGTCCACGCGAGTATGGAGTTCTATACGTTTATGTTGCCGAGGAAGAGAAGCATCCTGGAAAGTGGTATACACCTGAACAACTAGGAATAGCGATAGTTCCAAATAAATATTACGACGACCACTATGACGTTTACGTAGTGGACCCGGAAAAAGCCGTGCCTTGGATGAAAAAGGGGCTAGATGCCGACGTAAAATATAATGATAAATACTATTGGGTTTATCCTGCGGCTTATATCACGCCAGGTCCGCTTTACTATCTTAGAGATGGAACAGTAGTTGGAGCTACAAGTTCAGTGTTGGCGGTATGCTGGTGTTTCTTAGGTCTGTCATTTTGGAAAAGGAGAAAGAGAAATTAATTGCACTCTTAAGTTGCGTAGGAACGGCATCTTCCGAAGTTTCCGAAGTTGACGAAGAAGTATACATTACACCCGGTTCGCCTTCTTCGACAGTTGTTACAACAGTAAATGAAACCATAGAAGATTGTGTAGACACGACTAATCCATACGCTAAATACCCTGAAGGAGGAGCATTGAGCGAAATAGGTCAACGAGAAGGAGATCGGCCCCTTTACGTAGTGGTATTCGGAGATGAAGAAGAGAGGAGCGTTATACGAAAATTTGATTCTAAAGATTATTCTTGGAAAGATTGAGCTGCTCTGCAGCTTGAAAGAGCTGACGAAGCACTAGTAGCAGAGTATGGAATAGATGTTAGAATAATGGGGGTTCGAAGAATGGGACAGCGACGACAGCAAAACTAAACTGAAAGCCCTTTGGGATGAACTGTGGGAAGAGAAGGGAAGCTATGTTAGTCATTGGTATACCGGAGAATATTGGTCAGAATACGTTGACGCAATAATCGGCATCACATACCAAGAAACTCCAGACGATTCAGATTTAGGAATAGCTTCGGGACCTTTAAGTCTAGACCAAGAGAAATGTGTTATCATACTTGAATGGCCTAATACTTACTGGGGAGACGATAACTTAGCCCAGCACGAAATAAGCCGTCTTTTCTACGTTTGTAACCATGATCCGACTTGCTGTGCATTGGCTTTGCATGACCACTTCATGGTCTATATTTCGGAAGATGGTTATACATTTTCCGTTTGGAACTGGGTTGACTGTTGTCTTTTAAGTTACAGTTGGTGTTCAGCTTGTGATAGAATCATAAGGGCCCACTTAGACTTATATATATACCCGAGGCTTCATATTGACAGGCTCTTAGCTGAAATAGTACCTTTTCACTAGCTCTCCCATTCTTGAATTTTCGTTCTGTAAACCTTTTCTAATATTTTATAAATTGTCGGAGTAAGTATTTCTAGCTTTACATCTTCGCCTTTAAGCAGGGCAGAGGCAATCTGCATCCTATCATTTCTATCCATGCCTCTTGGCTTTACTTCGATGATAACATCAGTTTCAGGCAAATAAAAGTCGGGGTTCCATCCACTTAATGAAACGGCCAGTTTCTGTATGCCTAAACTCATGCCTTCGGGCTATTTCCTCGAACTCTATTTTCCTGCCACGCTTTCGCTCATATTTTATGCCTAAATTGGCTTAAGAGTCTAGTTTAAGCAATGCTTCAATTAATTCTTCTTTGCTTCTTACCACTTGTTCCGCGAACGCTATGGGCCAAGGCGAAGGCTGAGCTTCCTCATTTAAAACTATAACCTTCTTTCCAAGCTTTTTCGCGTAATAGATTTCTATGGCTGTTCCGAAGCTTGGCTTGTCGCAAATTGCCACTACAACATCGCATTCTTCAACGAATTTCAAGTCGTTCTCAACAATCCTTTCGGCAAGCCGTTTTTTATCCCTAAAATCCCTAATGCTGCTATAATTCATCTCTTCCTCTCTGAATTGGTCAATAACATTGAACCCCTCTTCTTTTAGGAAGTTCTGGAATTCCCTGATTTTCTGAATGTTCCCATGAGCTACTGGACCGCAGACTAGCAGCTTCATCAAATGAAACCTAAATAATCATATATTCAATTGCATATATCTAATTTTCAAAGCGGT
>CAYOFB010000128.1:278-2783 GCA_964403145.1 uncultured Candidatus Bathyarchaeia archaeon | reverse complement strand
AAGTTACAAAGTAGTAGGGACCAGCATTAATTAGAGCCTTAGCGTCTGATAGTCCTGTCGGTATCGGATCACCCGGACTCCAATCGCCAACTTCTTCTGGTATTGGACCTGTATAGTCGCTCATCCAGTCTTGCCAGCTGATTTCCCATACTGCATCACTGATTGTGTCGTGGTTTGGATGCCAATCTGGGTTGAAGATGTGCTTCGGGAAGTAGAGACCCAGCCCGGCGAAGTCATATACTATATATTGGCTTGTTGTATTCAGGTAGGCTGATATGGTGTTGGGGTCGTGAATTTCTATCCACATCAAGTACTGATAGGTTGGGTAGTATCTCGGGAAGTTCTTCATGAACTCCCAGGAGAACTTGATGTCCTCTACAGTTATTGGCCATCCATCCGCCCAGTAAGCATCATCCCTTATACGGAACGTTACCACAGTGCCTTGCGGTATGTTCAGTGGTGGCCAGCTGAAGGTTGTCATCTCCCAGTCCACCGCAATCCACGGCAAGTCCTTAAGATGCGGACTAACTGCCGTAAGACCTTCCTGGCATCTGTCCAGTATCCAGATTTCGTAGGCTGAGTCCGCCCAGCCTGGATGTAGGTTGTCTGGCTCTGCTCCTAGGTCATATTTGACTGTTCCGCCTGGCGTAGATGCCCAGTGGGCTAGATTCCATGTCCATCCGTTGTCTGCGCCTACACCGTCCATGTTAATTACATTTACTATGGCGTCTGGATCATGTGCTCTCCAGACACACCAATAGATTCTGTGGTACAAGTAGACGTAGGGAACTAACTCTTCTACAAGGAGCTTTTGTGCTTCATGGCATGCCGCCAGCTTTTCGTCGTAGTCTAGACCCCACTTGACTGTTTCCAGCAGTGCATCTAGAGTGGCATTCTTTATTCCTGGGCTGTTGTTGCCCCATGGCATGTCTTGGCTGCTGTGGAAGAAGTCGTAGATGAAGTCTGGGAACCTACTTAGGCCCCAGCATAGGAAGTAGAGGTCGAAGTCACGGAAGTAGAATGCGTTTACTACTTCTGTGTTGAAGGGTATTGCGTCGTTTACAAAGTTGCAATTTGTTACACCTAGGAAGTTGTCGAAGAAGTCGTTCCATTGATCTACAAATCTTTGGGTAAATTGTACGGATGTTGGCGCCTCAGACGGCGAGAGCACATGAATTTCATCCCTTACTGGCACGCCGTTCGGCTGGTACAGTATGCCGTCGCTGATGTAGAAGCCTGCAGCCTCTAGTATTTCCCATGCTTTGGTGTAATTGCCTCCAGGCGCAACCACATCTGGATTGTGCCAAACTCCTAGGGCTTCTGGAATAATTGTGTAGGCTGGCACCACCACGCCTGGGCCATAAATGTCATCGATCGCTGCCTCTTTCTGTTCCAGTGATAGACCCGCCCAGGCTAGTGCTTGCCTGAAGGCGGTCCAGTTTAGCGGCGCCAAGGGCCTTCCGGCGTCCGGCTGGCCGGCGTCGTCTGGCACGTAGTCTCGGCAGTTAATGCCCAAATAGCATACGTGGAAGCCTGGCATGCTTGCGGTGGAGTGATTAAGCTCTGTGGCCTCATCAATTATGTGAGCCCTTATGACGTCTGGTAGGAAGTCGAATTCTCCAGCTTTAAATTGTTCCCAAGCTGTGTCTGGGTCAGGCTGAACTATTGCGTCTATCTCGTCGAATCTTGGCATTCCAACTCTCTGAACGTATGCGAGGCTAGCTGGAATCATTGACATCAAAAATAAGCCTATAAGGATCGATGCTAGCAACATATAGAATTTTTTAGACATTTCCCCTTCTCCTCCTCATTTCTCATATATCACTGACACACTTCAAATTTAAAAGTGTTATGGAAAAAAATTACATATCGTTAAGCTTTTAAATTTGGAAAGTTTCTTTTCATTGGAAGAGGAGAGAAGGAGAAGAATGCTTAGAGGATATTTGGTCAAAAGGATTATTATATCAATTATAATATTGCTTGTAGTAATAACCCTGAACTTTATAATTTTCAGAGTTGTCCACCCAATAAAGGATCCTTCAGCACTTATTATAGACCCAAAAATGCCACCAGAAGTCAGACTAAAACTACAAAAACTTTGGGGAGTAGATAAACCACTATTTCCAGATCAGTATTTGAAATACCTATGGAACATGCTGACATGGCAATATGGCATGTCCTTCGACACACCGCCAAAAAACATCGCGACTGAAATGGCGTGGAGACTACGCAATACAGTTATACTGCTAGGAACAGTAACAGCACTCCAGATAGCCATTGGAACATACGTTGGAGTGCTAGCCGGAGCAAGAAGAGGGAAAAAAACAGACGTAGCAGTTATAGGAATAGGCCTCTTCACATGGGGATTTCCCACATTCTTCTTCCAAATATTATTCGTAATGTTCTTCTGTTATTACCTACAGATAAATTACGGAATAAAACTAATACCAAGCGGGGGCATGACAAGTTTTCCGCCGCCCTCCGACCCGCTTAGCTATCTCGGTG
>CAYOFB010000128.1:0-268 GCA_964403145.1 uncultured Candidatus Bathyarchaeia archaeon | reverse complement strand
CCTGTAACAACGTTAGTGATACTAGGATTTGGTGGATGGGCATTATATACGCGTAACATGATGATAGAGGCATTGACTGAAGACTTCGTACTAACCGCAAAAGCCAAGGGAGTCAAAGAACGAGACGTCCTCTACAAACACGCATTCAGATCAATTCTTCCGCCAATAGTAACCATGATAGCCCTATCCATACCTGGAATAGTAACAGGTGCAGTCATAACAGAGACAATTTTCAATTGGCCAGGCATAGGCTCATGGTACATAGAAG
>CAYOFB010000127.1:0-2791 GCA_964403145.1 uncultured Candidatus Bathyarchaeia archaeon | reverse complement strand
GGAGTATGAGGATTCAATTTTGGAACTTCGTCTTCTGCAAAGTAGACGGTCCACTTGCCAACAACGAAGACATAAACGACGAATTTCAAGTTGATGCTGGGCCACTTATAGGTTAGAGCCTTAGTCCAGAAATCAACGTTAAGATAGGGCTTAAACTGCAAAAGGTCAATGTGAATCCAGTATTCGTTTCTGAAAATCTTTGGGTCTAGTTCTGTTCCCTTATAGCTCAGTAGGGTATGCTCAATATTAGTTGGAGTTCCGCCCCGCTCATAGTATATTCCTAAAGTTTCTCCGGTAGCCTTCGGAATCAAGTCTATGCATGACATGACGTCCGGGTCATTAGAGGTCTCCTTGCCATCCTTGTCAATCGAGGCTATCTGATAGCTTTCAAGCCCGATGTAGGCTGGCGCAAAATACACTTCGTCGGGATTATCCTTAAAGTAAACGAAGCGCTGTGGAATAAGCCTTATCCAAATCTGCGAACCACCATAATTAGGCTCCCAAGATATCCCGCCATGCCAAGCCCTATCTGAGGATTCGGCTTCCGGACCGGAAAGCCAGATGTTGACGGCCCATTCACAGCGGTAGCGCCACATCTCAAACTGAATGACCTTTCTCGCCCGTGTTCCATTATCAAGCGTAACAACGCCCTTATCCACTTGCCAAGCGTAGTGCTTAGGCTCAACATGCGTGTCAACAGTGAATGGTTGCTGAGTAGCGCAGAGATTCGGCCAGCCATCATCAGTCTCATCCGGGTCAAAGTTTAGCTCAAAGCCGAACTGCCAGTTGGCGGCGTGCCTTGCCCAACTCGGCTTAAAAGACTGGCTACACCACGTCCCATTAAAGTATAAAGTGTGAAACTCAGCCTGAAGTCCCTGCGCACCTGTCAGATAGCCTATTTCCATCAATTGTATAAGTCCAACCTTCGCGAACGACCAGAAAAGGACCAGAATGAACATCAGCACGATTATAGAGTCTCTTAATTTCCTTCTCATTACGCTGCACCAGTAGAAAAATCGCATTTTTCATGAAGATGCCGATCTACACAATTTGGATGTATGATATACAGAAAGGGGTAAAGAAACCTATCAAGGTTGTAGACCGTGCTCCAACCGATTGGATAGAATTGAAAGGCTTGCTTGAAGAAGCTATGCATACGATCTGGCTTCGAGAAGGAAGAAAGGAGGCCATATTAACCTTAGAACGCCACTACGCAGGCAAATTCATAGTTAAGTTTAGGCATTACGCGGTCTCCCTAATGCCCACAAGCCGAAGACCCCAAGCATTCTTTAGGGCCTACCTAAACCCGAAAAACAACTGTCTAAAAGTCAAAACGGCATTCTTTTCGCCTGAACTCTATTCGATCAGCACAGACTACAAATTGATCGAGAAAAACGAATTGGCCAAACCTCCTCCGCTAGTCCCTAAACACCATAAAACCGTAATGGAGCAACCAAAACAATTGCTCGCAGAATGGACGGGACTGAGATACCCGAATTATTCATATACATTCCGGTTAAGCTATGACCATGCAGAACCAGAAAAAGAAAAAACCAAGAGGAAAGATCGAACAAAGCTACAGTACTCGACTCTAATCCAGAAAACAAAGAGCAACTAACCAAAACATAACTCATCGCGAAACATTTTTCGTATTTCTCAAATGGATGGCAGATGAAGCACGAACTTGACGCTGCCACAAAACAGTTTCTTGATGCATTAAGCCCAAGCACCAAAAGAGTTTACAGTCACGGGCTAGCTATCTTCCAAGAATTCTACATGGAGAATGGAACAATAGAAACCTTCCTTGAGGAACTCGAAAAAGACGCTTTAAGGCCTAGGCTGGAAAAAAGGAGGATAGGCGTCAGAACGCTTAACAACTTCATAGACTGGCTTCGAAAAAGAGGGTTTAAACCAAAAACCATAAGGACCTATGTCGCAGCCGTCCAGTCACTAGCAAAATTTTATGATATCTCGCTTAGCTTACGATACGTTCAGCTGCCAACCTCGCAGCCAGCAAGCAGAAAATACCCCTGGACAATCGAAAAGGTTGAACGTTTCGTCGCGATTTTAGACAAGCCCATCTACAAAAGCATAGCCACATCAATAGTTCAAAGCGGACTAAGCCTCTCAGATCTTTTAAGCCTAACCTATGAAGACATCAAATACGAACTTGAAGCTGACATTACGCCGATTTGCATAGACCTTTCAAGGAAAAAGACAGATGTCCCATTCATGACGTTCCTTGGCGAATGGGCCGTCCACCTACTAAAGCGATACATAAACTCTAAGCGACATAAAAAGTTGAGACCATCAGATCGACTTTACCCCGTATCAGCTAGGGCCATAGAAAATCAATTTGCAAAGGCAGCCAAACAATTTATCGGATTCTATCGAGGAATCAATCCCTGCAGACCACACAGCCTCCGCGCCGCCTTCCACACTATACTACGCGACCACAAAGTAGACCCACTTTACGTCGAGTTCTGGATGGGCCACAAACTTCCCGAACACAACGCAGTATACATAAGCAAATCAAAAGAAGGATGGAGAAAAACATACAAAGAACAAGCCGAACCATGGCTAACACCACCAAATTTTAGAAAGGAAGTCTGAAATGTCCCTAAAAACTTAAAATCTGAAAGCTTTAGTATTTGAACTTCAAGAACGCCAAACATGAACATAATAATTTGAAAATTGCCAGAGAATCATGTAGAGTTTATGAATCTTGAATCTATAGTTAGCCTTAACAAACAATATGACGATTAGTAAAACGAGATACTCCGGGGAAAAT
>CAYOFB010000126.1:0-2815 GCA_964403145.1 uncultured Candidatus Bathyarchaeia archaeon | reverse complement strand
TCCCTTCCACTCGGATACTCCGTCATAAAAACTACCAGAAGAGAGAAAGTTCAATGATAAAGCCATACAGCTTAACTTTACCAATTTTAGCGGTGAGAAAATCTGATCATTAAAAAGTGCTAGAGAACATTTATCGAAAGGGCTACCTAAAATCGACGAAATAAGCCAAGAACTAGGAAGTCCCAAAAGCCTAGTTGAACAGATTATACAAGAATTGAAAAACAAAGAGTACCTAAAAATTGTCACTCCATTAGAAGAAGCTTACTGCAGCTTCTGTCCATTAAAGTCTAAATGCCACATAAAACAGCAGGCATAGTAAGATCCTACATACTAACAGAAAAGCCAAAAACTGCTTAAAATATAAGAATAACCCCAAAAAATAACATACTAAAGAAAAATGGAAAACTGTATCAAAAGCTTTCAGAGCATTCGCCGCCTTTGCTCTTTAATTTCTCCTAACAGAAGTTCAAACTCTTCGATGTAGTTTCAGTCCTTTTTCCAGCAATATCTTGCGGGGATGCTGCTGATGAATAGAAAGTTATGTGTAATGCGGAAATTTTATGTGTAATCCTCAAAATTTATTACCTACTTTTTATAGTCTTCTGAGAGGTGTGTATGTAAGGTATGATGATATCTAGTTCGGCTTTGGCTTCAATATTCGCTGAAATTTCACAGTTTGGAGGGGATACTTTAAGCTGGGTATTCACCCTTTTAATTTACATCTTCTTCGCAATTTCTATACTTTATGGGCAGAGAATTCAGCTTTATGTTTGGCTTAGAGAGGTTGAAGGTTCCCTTCACAAGCTTAAGCGCATTAGAGATGAGGGGAGAAAGATAGCTATAGAAACCATAAGGGAGATTGGGAAGCCGGCGGATGACCCCGCTGAGCGCGTTGACAGATTCCTTGAGTATTTTACGATTCAACCGGTAAGTATGGATCCCGCCCGTGTTGTCTGGAAGCTTGAGCATATACTTGATGTTAGAGACAACAGGTTTAAGGATGAAGTGAAGCTTATGGCGCCCGCTGCGGATAAAACCCAAATTAATAATCTGGAAAATACGTTGGAGGCCGCTTTAGCTCTGAACACGATATATAAGATTATAAGGCATTACTATTTGCTTGGAAAGAAGACGCTTAGTCTCTACATTATAATGCAGCTTCAGATGATAATGCCCATGATAATGCGGGAAGCCGAAGCCTACGCAAGCGCCCTAAAAGCCTTCGCGTACGGTCAGCCAATAGGTGATGGAGCCGGAGCGCTTGTGGCGGCCAAACTAATGAGAGGCTACCAGAAGAGAAAGATTGCAAAAGATGTCGTTGTGGCAACGGTTCCAATTGAAGGGAGAACAGCTTATGTGCTAAAGGCTGAAGGCCCCGGAGGAAATGTTGCAAAGCCTGGAGAAGCAATAAAGCAGCTAATTGAAGAAAATAATGGTAAAATAGCATCCATAATAATAATTGATGCCGCCCTTAAACTTGAAGGAGAAAAAACCGGCGAAGTAGCTGAAGGAATAGGGGTCGCAATAGGTGGACCTGGAGTAGAACAATATAAGGTTGAAGAAAGCCTTCTGCAATACAAGGTTCCAATTAACGCCATAGTAATTAAAGAGGACATAGCCGATGCTGTTTCGCCTATGAGAAAGGAAATTTTTGAGGCTACAGAAGACGCTATTAACCGCATAAAGAGGCTGATTAAAGAAAGAACTAAAGAAGGGGATACAGTAATAATCGCTGGTATAGGCAATACAATAGGTATAGGACAGTGAGTATATGGAAGAATCAAGCCAAGTGAAAATTTCAACCGCCTTTCTCATAATAATATTCCTAACGCTGATACTCTCATTTGTAGCCATATACATATCAATTTCTGCCGTGATATGGGAAAGCGATTATACCGGCGCTTTAAGCTGGCTTTTAATAGGCTTTATAGGCTTATCACTGGCAACTTACATGCTCTACCAAACCAGAAGACGAATCAGAATATCAATAAAACCTCAACCAGTCATGACCACACTGATATGCGAAAAGTGCGGATTTAAAAATTTAAGAGAATTCAAGCGGGGAGACTACGTATTTAAAGAAACAGACGAAAAATGTCCAAAATGCAACGAAAACATGTATATAGCAGCCATATACAGAGAAGTGAAGGAGCAAAAATAACTTAATCTCGATGATAAGCAATGAGCGTATATGATGAAATTCAGAAAAGGAACTACAAAGTTGTATATGTGCCCCATGAAATAATCAAGGATTACAATGCATGTTACAACGTAGTTTACAATAAAAAAGTTATACGGCCACCCGCCGCCGAAAAGCTTGGTATTCCACTTAATGAAATATGGATTTCGAAAAAATGGAAGAAGTATGAAAGATACATTCTCTACCATGAGCTTCAAGAAATAAAGTATCGTGCAATGGGTTACGGCAGGGAGGAAGCGCATGTTTTGTCGGAGATGGACTGCATTTCGCGGTGGCGTAACGATGAAAAGTGGCGGGAGATGGTTGTAGAAATTTATATAAGCGATATAGAGAACATGTATCAAGAAATTCTGGACAATCTGCAAGAATAATGGAGAACGTAGGCGTGGCCGAGCTATTTTTCTGTAAGAATTTCGCATCCATTCTTTTTTACAAGAACCGTGTGTTCTGCCTGTGCAACAACTTTTCTGCTTGCTTCAATAAATACTGGATAGCTCACTAGACTTTTTGATGAAAGCAATTCCTTGAAGGCTGAATTATGGCTTTGCTTTGGAACAACTCCAATAAGCCATCTCTCAGCGAAAGGAAGAGTTCTAAAATTCCTTTCTATAAAGA
>CAYOFB010000125.1:0-2833 GCA_964403145.1 uncultured Candidatus Bathyarchaeia archaeon | reverse complement strand
TTCTTCATCTATTCTTTTGGTTCCGTAAAGAGCCTCATGTAGCGGGCAGTAGCTTATTCGAGGCTTTGTTAAAACCTTGATTTTTCTATTTTTAATTTTTACACGGGCGCCGCAGCAATATATTTCATGTTCTCCAGTAGATAAGAAATGTTTCTTCATTTTAATCCTTTAGTGATTTACTTGTTGATCATCTTGTTTATTGCTTCTTCCATCGTGTGGCCGTGACAGTATACAAGTGCCTTTTTTACTCCCTTGACTTTTAGGGCCTTTTCTTTTATGTCTTGGGCCAGCTTGAAGGCTATTGGACAAAAAGGACTTGAAGGAACAAAATCTATTCTAACTACGCCCGGTTCCTCTTCCTTTACACCAGTAATCATTTTCATTTGGCCAAACGTTAGGCCGGTTTCTGGATCAACAACTTGCTCGACTGCCTCTCGAACCTTTCGCTCAAGTTCGCTTTCACTCAAATTTATCACTCATCCAAATGGTTTAATGAGTCAAATGTTGAGGTTGCATATAAATTCATTGCAAAGGCTAAACTTTTCCTTGACTTTGCCTCTTTAGATACATTCGCCAACTTAGCGCCATAGTTCTTGGATGTGAAGCCCTAACCTCGTCGATTCTTCGTGTGGAAGTGTTGTTTGGAGCGTTCAAGACGGTGTCCGGCTGGGTATAGGCTTCCTCAGAAATTTTCTTTAGGGCTTCGATGAATCTGTCCAGCTCCTCTTTTTCGAAAGATTCTGTTGGTTCGATCATGAGGGCTTCTTTCACAATTAGTGGGAAATACATAGTTGGGGCATGTAATCCATAGTCGAGGAGCCTTTTTGCTACGTTTAAAGCTAGAACTCCCGTTTCCTTCTTTAACTGTTCAGCGCTGAAGACGCATTCATGTTTTCTAGGAGTTTTATCATCAAATGGAAGATTTAATCCCCTTATTTCAGCTAGTTTCTTCGCTATATAATTGGCGTTTAAAACGGACACTTCTGCTATTTCCTCTAGGCCCTCTGCGCCTAGGCTTAGGATATAAGCGTAAGCCTTAAGTAGAACAGCTATATTCCCGTAAAAATTCCTGATTTTCCCTATGCTGTGAGGCTTATTATAATCCAGATAGTAGCGTTTACCATTAAAGGCTATGCGTGGAACCGGCAGAAATTTTTCTAGTTCTTCAGAAACTCCTATTGGACCTGCTCCTGGCCCGCCTCCGCCGTGGGGAGTTCCAAATGTTTTATGAATGTTTACGTGAACTATGTCGAATCCCATGTCTCCAGGCCTGACCTTTCCAAGAATTGCGTTTAGGTTTGCCCCGTCATAGTAGAGTAGGCCACCCGCATCGTGAATTATTTCTGCAATTTCCTCGATATTCTTTTCAAATATTCCAAGAGTATTTGGGTTTGTTAGCATTAGGCCAGCTGTCCGCTTTGAAACAGCCGATTTTAAGGCTTCAATGTCTACGCATCCATTTTCGTCTGATGGGACAACTACAACTTCGAAGCCCGCCATTGCGGCGCTTGCAGGATTTGTTCCATGCGCTGAATCCGGAACTATAATTTCTCTTCTTTTTTCGTCTTCCCCGTTGAATTTGTGATAGGCTTTCATTATTAGTGTTCCAAGCAGCTCGCCGTGGGCTCCGGCTGAGGGCTGTAAACAAACCTCTTTAGTACCGGTTATTTCGACTAGCCACTTTGAAAGTTTGTATAATATTTCCAGTATGCCTTGAACCGTAGACTCGTCTTGGTAGGGATGAATCCATGCTATGCCCTTATGCCTAACCAGTACTTCATTAACTTTTGGATTATACTTCATGGTGCAGCTTCCAAGCGGATATAATCCAGAATCCACACCATAATTCATTTGGGAAAGCCGAGTAAAGTGGCGAACAACCTCAACTTCGGACAATTCAGGAAGTTTCGGCGCATTCCTCCTCTGCATTTTCCTAGAAATAATTTCATCCAGATTTTCCACAGCTTCGATTATTTCTCTTTCGAGCTTTGGAAGGGTATAGCCCCTTCTACCGGGACTTCCAAGCTCAAAGACTGTTGGTTCATCCCATCTTGCTTGTCTAAACATTATTTTTCCTCCAAAATTTGAGTTAAGGCTTCAACCAGCTGGTCGATGTCATTTTTGCTATGGATTTCAGTTATGCAGTAAAGAGCTGTCTGTCCGAGTTCTGGAAATTCTCGGCTTATGTCCTTTCCGCCATGAATTCTCATTTCCAAAAGCCTTTTATGAATTTCCTCCACGCTTTTTTCAGCAAGGTCAAAATTAACTGTGAATTCCTTAAAGTGAGCTGAATTGAAAAGGGGACATTTTACGCCTTCTATTTTGTTCAACCTTTTTATGGCGTAGTTTGCCTTATACATTATGTGCTTTCCAAGTTCTTTGAAGCCTTCTGGGCCTAGCAGAGCCATATAAACTGCGGCAGCCACAGCGCATAAGGCTTCATTAGAGCATATGTTTGATGTCGCCTTTTCCCTTCTAATGTGTTGTTCACGCGTTTGTAAAACCATGCAGAATCCCCTCTGCTTTCCGTCAACGGTTCTTGTCATTCCAATAATTCTTCCGGGCATTTGGCGAATAAGCCTCACATCATCTCGGCAAGCGAAAATTCCCAGCAGAGGCCCGCCATAATTCATTGGATTTCCAAGCGGTTGACCTTCTCCAATCACTATATCTGCATCATAATCTCCAGGCGGCCTCAAGATTCCAAGCGAGGTTGGGTCTACTCCGACAATGAATAAGGCATTTTTTCTATGGGTCATTTCAGCTATTTCGTCAACTTGGTTTTCTATAAAGCCTAGATATGATGGATTTTCAATGTATACTGCAGCTGTTT
>CAYOFB010000124.1:0-2842 GCA_964403145.1 uncultured Candidatus Bathyarchaeia archaeon | reverse complement strand
CAACGGGCTGTTAACCCGTGGGTCGTCGGTTCAAGTCCGACCGGCGGCGCCACAAATAAGCCAGAAACCAAATTACACCTTAACTATTACCTTATAAAAATTCTCCAGGGTAATAATCAAATAATTTAATTTTGAATATGGCAATTTAGTTGATAGTGCGGCCGTAGTCTAGCCTGGTAGGACGCCGGCCTCCCGAGCCGATGACCCGGGTTCAAATCCCGGCGGCCGCACTATTGTCAGCATAAAACTCAGCATCTTCACTTCCTTTTCCTAAATAGTTTAAACCTAGTCTGGAAGCTCTGACAACTTCGGTTTCAACTTGGTTTTCTGGAATTGATTTGAGTACCGGAAAGGATATATTGAATATTGCGATATAATACAGTGATGATAGCTTTGCTAAAGGATACAAAAGCATTAAACGCTATTGTTTCCGCTATAATTCTGGTGGCAGCCGCCGTAGCTATTTCCTTGTCCATAGCTATATGGAGCGGCAAATTAACATTAGGTTTTATGCATACTGAAGAGTTGAAAGTAACTGAGCATCATTGGAGCTCAAACTTTACGTATATTGAGCTAAAATTGGCGAATACCGGTGCGGATCCCATAAAAATAGATCAGGTGCTAATCGATTCTCAATCAGTAAATGTCACATATGTTGCGGGAACCAATCCGCTGGAGCCGGGAAGCACTGCCACTTTGAGAATCTCATACGATTTTGTTCAGGGGAAGACTTATCGATTCTTTTTTATAACAAGCAATGGAAACAAGTTTTTCTACATGGCAACCGCGGAATCTTAGGATAATTATCCAAATCTTCGAAGTTTGATTATTTGAAAGCGTCCTATCTGGCTAGTTTGGCCAAGTGTTTCATTAAAGTTTCTGATACTTTCTTTTCTGCGTTGATTACCTTAGCTTCTTGAAAGGCTGGTCTCCATACTCCTTCGTGTAGTGTGTCGGTTATTACGAGAATTGCGGCAGAGTCTACCTCTCTATACTTGGATAAGCAGAAAATTGCTGAACATTCCATTTCAACCGCCAATGCTCCTGCTTCTGAATAAGCCAAAACTTTGTTCATTGTTTCTCTAAAGGGCGCGTCCGTTGTCCAAACGCCACCCATCCTGTAGCGTATGCCTTCTTCATCAAGAAAGGCTTTAATTTTCCTTAGAAGGTTACTTGAGGGCTCCGCTCTAACATTTGGAGGAAGGTAATGATAGCTTACTCCTTCTTCCCTGATTGCGAAGATTGGAATTAATATCTCGCCAATGTCGATTTTTGGGCTTATTGAACCAGCCTCGCCGAAAACTATTAGCTGTTTAATTTCGGCTGCAATTAATGCTTCTGCTAGGGCAACTGTTGCTGGAGCGCCAAAGTAGGAGTGGAATACTGCAAGTCCGCTTTCTGTTGCAAAGAAGCGTTTAGCACCTATAATGCTCTCTTCCCTTTCCAAGATAATATCTGGCGCTGCTGCCTTCATCCAGTTGTAGACTCGTCTAATGAAAACTATTACACCTAATTTTACGAAATCAAGGTTTTTTGGAGCAAACTTTTCAGGTTTAACTATGGGTTCTTGGTCTGAATACCAATTGAGCATTCCCCTTCCTCGGCAACGATAGATGGGTGAGCAGTTAAGCTAATTACTGTATCTTCTTAAGGACGGTAAAAGCCTTTTCTTCTAGTTTTTTAATGTTTTTTAGCGCTTCTGCACCTTTTCTTCTCATTTCTGGCGTCCACTTGTCTGTTTCTATCGTTGCCTTCGGCGTCCAGGTTCTTCCTTGACTTATCCAGTGGGGCGTTGTGAAGTATATCCAATTTTCAAATATGGCATTTCGCACTTTCTCGAAGTTTTTAGCTGCCTCTTTTACAATTTCCTTGTTTTTCCCTTCGAGAAGTTTCTCCGCTTTTTTCAAGTATTCTACGGCTGCGTTTCTTGCGTCGTATAGGCTGTCATATATCCATCCGTTGATGTGCCAATGAATAAAAAGCTCTTTTTGGCTCATTTTTGAGAACATTTCTTCATTTTCTAAATCTTTTATCCAAACATTATAGGCTGTTAGTCCATTGGCGTAATGGTCTATAAATGGAGTTTCAGCTAGTTCAACGGCTAATTTCATTGAATTAATTATGTTTTCCTCCGCTGTTGGAGGCTCCTCTTCTTTCTTTCTCATTCTAAACATTATCCATGGAAATTCCTTCGCAACCGAGTATTCTTCGCTTTCATCGTAGTAGGTTCGGCAAAGAAGCCTTTTCCCGTCATATCCAGCAATTATTCCCCAATCTGGAAATCTTGTTAGACCTATGGCTAGCATGGGCTTTCCTGAGTCTATTTCCTCTTTAATGAGCTGGAACATTTTCTCTATGGCCCTTTCTCCCGGAACCATCCTGACTATGAATTCTCCCTCATATCCTATTGCCTTCATGGCGGCTTCTGGATATGTTCCATCTAGGGCTGCGTCAGGCGAGCTTGCGCACCATTCCGGCTGATGGAATCTTAAGCGGAAGGCGGCTGCTGAGACGCCCATGAGATATGGGTAGTTTACTGGTTCTCCTAGGAAACGCAATGCTGCATCGAGGGAACCGAAGAATGTGCATTCAATGTTTTTGCCCCAGCCCAGGCAGGGAATATTTTCTAAAATCTTTTTCAATGGTTAAACTCCTCTATTGTAGAGGAAAATGTTGATTCTTACTTTTAAGATTTGGCATCAGTTCAGTTTTGAAGTTGATTCTGAATTTATAATTCATAAACTTATTATAAACACGTGTCTAAGACTCTGCAACATCAAATGTAATGGTGAAGTGAAAATGGCAAGAAAATCTGTATATGTAATTGATTTAACGAAAATAG
>CAYOFB010000123.1:0-2862 GCA_964403145.1 uncultured Candidatus Bathyarchaeia archaeon | reverse complement strand
TACCTAACAAGCAGAAAAGAAAAACACGGCGGAAGAATAAGAAAAGTATACGAGATAACGCCAAAAGGGATGCAGTACCTAGATGCATACTACAAATTTTTAAGCGAACAAATACAAAGTAGAGAGATAGAAACTTTCGCAGGAAGAACGGATGAAAAACAAGTCTCCATCTAATAACGAAAAAGAAAGGATAATTGAAGAAGTTCAGAAACTGCTGGAAGAAAGGGGAAGAAAACCGCTAGAAATGGCCAGAAAAGCAATTTTAGAAGAAGAAATAGAAAGCAAGGAAGTGAAAGAGGCCCTACACTATTTTATAACTGAGTACTGGCATGATCTAGCCCGACCAACATTAATGTCGATATGCTGCGAAGCAGTAGGTGGAGATCCAAACGCAACTATACCATTCGCAGTTCCCCTTAGCCTAATAAGCGGAGCACTGGACATACAAGACGACATAATAGACCAATCAAAAACAAAACACGGTCGACCAACGGTCTATGGAAAATACGGAAAAGAAATAGCCATACTAGCCGCAGACGCACTCCTATTCAAAGGATTCACACTCCTAAGCCAAGCATGCCTAGAAATACCCAAAGAAAAAGCATCTAAAATAATAAAAACAATAAAGGACATGTTCTATGAACTGGGCGATGCGGAAGCCCTAGAACTAAACCTAAGAGGAAGAATAGACATAACGCCTGAAGAATACCTGCATATAGTAAGAAAAAAGGCAGCAGACGTAGAAGCTCACACAAGAATAGCGGCAATACTCGGAAACGCAACAGAAAAAGACGAAAATACTCTTGGTAAATATGGAAGACAGCTTGGGATGATTATTATAATAAGAGACGACATTTTGGATCTATTAGACAAAAAAGAGGCAAAGCACAGAATAAAAAAAGAACATCCGCCACTTCCTGTAATCTATGCTTCTGCTAAAATGAAAAGTACAGGTAAAAAATTCTACTTACAAGAGTTTCTGAAAAATATAAAGAAATCTGAAGAAGTTAGCTACACAAAGAATATAATTGAAAAATTAATTGAAGAGGCTCTGCTCCATTTGCATGAAATTAGATGTAAAGAGAAATTGCAGGAATTCATATATGCCTTTTCAATACTTCCCATTGGGTATTAAAAAGTGGAAAGTTAGACTACGGGAAATCCTAACTCCACCAACCGAGGAGGCGAATTACTTTCTTCTTCTTCATCGATATCACACTCGTGTATATATGTTTAACTGAATACTTTATAAATTTTGTTGTACAAATCTACATGTGATGAGAATTGATGAAGTTTTCAATAAGAAGCCTTAAGGCCTACAGAAGTTTACTTATCTCTTTATTTTTACTGATGAGTATTTTTAGTTGGAGGCAAATATCGTTTCTTACAATCAATAACTATTTGTTAGGTGAAACTATAAATCATTTAAAAAGAATACTTTTTTATGGAATCTACTATCTTTCTATGGTAGTTGCTATTATAACAGCTGCAATTTTGTTCAAGAGTATTTATAAAGTTCCTATGCATCTCTGGAGTTTTCTCACAGTTATAATTTCGATTCCTCTATTGTTTTTCGAAGCAATTGGAACAGATATTACATTGTTATATTCTGTCGCTAGCGGAGCGTTGTTTGGATTCGGATTTCCCTTTTGTTTTGCCTTTTTTGCTGAAAGTACGGATATCCAAAGCAGGGGAAGAATGGGTGCAACTATTTTCTTTTTGATAAGTCTTATTTTTATTATGTTTGGAACCGCCTCAAATAATCTAAACCTACAAGAATTTTCACTTTTTGCAATCATTTGGATGTGTGCAGCAACCATTATACTATGGAAAATGCAAATTAGCATGCCTTCGACGAGAAAAGAAATAAAGTTAAAATCGATAATATCTGACAGATCTTTCCTGTTATACTTCATTTCTTGGACCATATACTGCCTAATAGATTTATTAGAAGCTCCACTTTTGCAGAATTTTCTGAATGAAACGTTTGGGGCAGATTTCAGAAGTTCTGTGTTATTACTTGGGACTATTTCTGCTGCTTTTTTTATTCTATTTACTGGATTCCTAATTGATCTTTATGGAAGAAAAAGAATACTGCTTTATGGTTTCATCGCTTTAGGTATTGCTTATGCGACCGTCAGCATCGCTCCCTCTAGTCAAATTCTTTGGTACTTCTACTCAATAATTGATGGAATCGCTACAGGATCTTTTGTAATAATTCTTCTTTTTACAATTTGGGGGGATCTTAGCCCGCAAGGGGCTAGTGAAAAGTATTATGCGATCGGAGGCCTACCCTATATCTCAATAGTTGTTATTAAAGAGATTATCCGTCCGTATGTAATTCTCATACCAGTCACTGCTGCTTTTTCTTTTGCTAGTTTTTTCTTGTTTTTGGCGGTTATCCCTTTGATGTATGCTCCTGAGACTTTGCCTGAGAAGTTGATTAGGCGTAGGGAGTTAGAGAAGTATGTTGAGAAGGCTAAGAAGATTCGTGAAAAGTATGAAAAGCAGAAGGAAGATTAGTTTAGAGCTTCTCTATTTTTGCTGCTATTTCTTTTAGTATTTTTGTGAATGGGTGTTCTGGTTTTTCTAGGCTGAATATTGTGTTTCCTCCTAGGCGTAGTACGTCGCAGAAGCATGGCGCTACATCTATTACTGGTAGGTTGCTTATCTCTTCATATTTTTTCCTTAGTTTTTCCCTTTCTTCTAGGGTTGATATCATTTCTATGGGGACCTTGTTTACTATTATTCCTGTTTTCTTTTCGAACAAGTCGTAGAGTTCATGTATCATGCGTTTTGTTCCTTCTATGTCTGATATGTCCATGGTTGTTACCACTATGACTGTGTCGGCGCTTACAATTG
>CAYOFB010000122.1:0-2873 GCA_964403145.1 uncultured Candidatus Bathyarchaeia archaeon | reverse complement strand
AGCTTCGGCGCCCACCACTTCCAAATAGATTGGCGGCTCATTCCTTAAGGGTTTAAATTTGTAGATTGGACCTAGCCCTTCAAACACCTGCCATCTTGCTTTCCAATCCTTGAAGTGCTCCTTTAATGCTCTTTTAACAGCTATATTGTTCGGCTTTGACCTTGACATAATTATTACTGGTTTTTGGAAGCTTTCAGCCAGTTTGGTTGGGTCTATCAGGTTGAATCCGGCATAGGATACGCCTGCCAGCATTACGGCATCAAAATTCCAATCTTTAAGTAATTGAAGCGCCGTGGTTGTTGCGTCAAGGCCGTCTATGGTTATTTTCTCAATTTTTACGTCTTCCATCCATCTTCCATTCTGCATCAGAACGGCGACAAGTAGAGTCTCTGACATTTCCTCTGTAAAGCTTCCATCTTCAATTCCTACAATTTTTAGCATTGTGAAGGCATTTCGGCGCATAATTTATCAGACTTCCAAGCCGTTCATCATTTTGGAATACTTCCCTAATAATGCTACGTCCAATGCCCAACCTGATCTTCTTAGTTCGGCCATAACGGCCTAAACTTACAACCCGTGAATTTAGGAGGCCAATTGCATCTAGTTCGCTGATTAAAGTGCTGACACGCCTTTGCGTCAGCGGCGTAATACCAGTTTCGGCGCAAAGTTCGCAATAAACCGTGTAAATGTCGCCTGTAATCGCATCATTAACATTGGCCTTCGCCAGCAGGTAAACGCTGCAAAGGACAAGCTTCGAATGAAGGGGTAAATTCTTAACAGCCTCAAAAATTCTATTATGCTCAATTCTTTTCTCTGCCAGCCGCACATGCTCCTCAACAATTCGATTGGCGCCTTCACGTTCAGCCAGCTCTCCGGCTACACGAAGAAGATCCAATGCACGTCTCGCATCGCCATGCTCAGCCGCAGCAAGCGCAGCGCATAGGCTTAGGGCCCCCTCGGATAAAACCCCGTCATGAAAGGCGAGTTTAGCTCTTTCAGCTAGAATATCCCTAAGCTCGGCGGCGTTGTAGGGTCTAAAGACAAGTTCTTCCTCGCTTAATGAGCTTAAAACCCTTGGGTCTAACCATTCTTTGAATCTTAGATCGTTTGAAATTCCAATTATGGAAACTTTGCTTCTTGAAAGATTCTCATTTATTCTTGTCAGTTCGTATAGGATTGTGTCGCCTTTTGCCTTTACTAGTGCGTCAATTTCGTCTAGAACAGCTATTAGAAGGGTCTTTTTGAGGTCTACTCCACTCTTGAATCGATCAAAGACTTCTCCTAATGCGAGTCCTGTGAATGGAATTTTTACGCCGACACTATTACATAGGTAGAAGAAAACTCGATATTCAGTTCCAGCCAACCGACAATTCACATAGGATACTATAAGAGGAACATTCAATTCTTTGGCTTTTTCCTGAACTCTACTCAAAACATATTTTGTCACAGCTGTCTTGCCAGTTCCAGGCTTACCATAAATGAACAAGTTGGAGCACCTACATTCCCTCAGTGCCAGCGCCACTATTTCTCCTACACGCCTAATTTCACTCTCTCTATGCGGTAGATAGGAAGGAACATAATCATGCCTAAGAACATCTCTATCCTTGAAGATTCTTACATGATTCAGGAAACGATCAAATAGAGTATCCAATATGTCTGATGATTTCTCCATGAATATTCACCGTCGCCTTATTCCCTTCTCAGCAGCAGTGTTTGCACAAGGTCTATTCGATAAAACATAAAGCAATTCATACAAAAAAGTGGAGAAGCAATCTACTGGCCTAAAGCATAACAATAGTGAAATGGCTGGAAGCCGCCTACCCCTCTATTTCTATTGGAACTCCTATACAGTCGAATGGAAATACTGATTCTTCTTCTAGAAGAGGAATACACTCCGCTAGGTTAGTTTGGAGTTCTAAATTTAACTTTTTTACTAAACATTTCTAGAGTTAGTCTTCCAAAATTTTATTCGAATTCCTGGCGCTGTGTCTGCGGGTTTCCATTGGAAACTTAGGGGTGAGCGCCTCAAATACACTTGAATGTGGCGCCGCAAAATCCTATGTAGGCAAACTCTTCCGGCTAGGCATTGCATAAAGTGCAATGTTAATATGCCGCTCTACTCTTAACTTTTGTGAAATTGTTGTGAATTTAATTCTTCAAATTACTCCTTTAAACTTCATTCTCTTAATTTTGACTTTTTCATGTAATATTCACTGTTAAATTGATACCCCTTGTCTTCCACTGGAATATACAAAAATCCTCTGGCTTTTCCTATTTTTTAAAGGACCGCATTATGTGAAGATTGTGAAATCTAAATCTATGCAAATTATGAATTACTAGCATTTTTAAGCTCAAAAATTCATTTTTCGAAATACCCATTTCACCACAATTCCTTTTAACCTGTGAACTGTAAACTGTTAAGTTGCCAGTTATGGTGCCAACTTAGATGCCTGCAAGGAAAATGCGTGTCGAAGTCTTCGATAGTGAGGGAAATAAGTATACTATTTCTTTAGAGGGAAACATTTCTCGCGAGAAGGCGGTTAAAATACTTGATTTAATAGAGCTTTTAGGAGGAATACCATCAAACAATCCTGTTTCGGCAAATTCTCCATTTAAAACAGCAAAAATTGAGAAAGTAAAGGCAATAATTGAGAAAAAATTCCCGCTAGTCTGGTTTTCTTCCAGAGAAATTCAAGAGGCCTATGAAAACGAATTTAAGGAGCCAATCAATCTCAGCACGGTTTCAACATATCTTTCTAGGCTTGCAGATAGGGGATTTCTTATAGCTAATTCGAATTCCAGAGTTAAACGTTACAGGATGGTAACAGAAATAACTAGGCAAGCAATACGTTTTATGAATAAATGAGGAAAAA
>CAYOFB010000121.1:2209-2882 GCA_964403145.1 uncultured Candidatus Bathyarchaeia archaeon | reverse complement strand
AGAAAGAATTTGCAATTTCAATCGATGAATGGACAAGCAAGACCGGAAAAAGAATTAATGAACCAGCATAACGCATTATCTACCATTACCAGCCTATAGACACCAATGCGAACATAACCACAGTAATTCTAACAAAGCAGCAAATTTCCTTACGTTACAGGCTTCCATAAATTTTTGATAACAAAATAAGGTAGTTTTAGAACGCAAAGCAACCATAGCATTTGCAGCAAATAACTTTAGGCATTTTTTATTGAATGGTGCCCCAGAACAGGTTTAAATTATCGGGTTTTAAGAGAGTCTTGGATAGTTCAGCGTATGCTATAATTTTGTATAGTTGTTCTCATTGGAGTACTTAACGTAAAATTTTATATGTCTCTGAAATTATTTGTTGTTTGGAGTTTAGCCTTCAATTCCTGGTTTGTCAGCTTTAAGCGTGTACTGTATAGGAACTGTTGAATCGGGTTTTGAAGGGCTAAAGCTCTTTAAGGCAAGGGGAGAATAGGATATAAATTGGGAAAGAAGAAAGCTTCAATAATTGTGCTTATGCTTGTACTGCTCACAATAGGTATGATAAGTTTAGCGTTTAACATTCAACGAGTTAAATCAGAATCCTCTAAACAACCTGTTACAGAATGGAGCAAAACGTACAGCGGAGGAAGGGCCTATTCTGTTC
>CAYOFB010000121.1:0-2199 GCA_964403145.1 uncultured Candidatus Bathyarchaeia archaeon | reverse complement strand
ACCAGCCAAGAGCGAATGGACTGGAACAGTCTACATACGGGCTGACGGAAGCATAGACCCGCCAGACGCTCCGATACAACAAGATGGAAACATCTACACGTTAACCGGAAATATTACAAGCGATGCGGATGGAATTGTGGTTAAAAGGGACAACATTATAATTAACGGGGCAGGATACACAATTCAAGGAACGGGTAGTTACGACTCCAATGGAATAGGGATTTATTTTTCCCTCTTACACTTAGAGGAAAAAAGACTAACAAATATAACCGTGGAAAATCTGCAAATAATAAATTTCACACGTGGCATATACCTTTATCTTTCCACGAACTGCCTTATATCCGGAAACAAGATAACAAATAACCAGGTCGGCGTTGAACTCGGCTATTCCTCCAATAATACGATTTCTGGAAACAACATAACAGCAAACAATAATGGCGGTGTCATGGTTTTTTATTCGAACAATAATACTATCTCGCGTAACCTCATAACTTTAAACAAATATTATGGCATAGAATTAGATGAATCTGGAAATAATACCATATTTGATAACAAGGTAGTGGCAAACATTGAAATAGGTATTGAAAGCTATCATTCCGATACCAACACTATAATTGGCAACCTTATAGCTGACAACTGGCGAGGAATTCAAATACAGGAATCCAATAACAACGTTTTTTATCATAATGCCTTCGTTGATAACCTAGAACAAGTTTATGATAACTCATGGATGCCCCACTCGGGTATTCTGCCCTCTAACAACAGTTGGGATAATGGCTATCCTTCCGGCGGAAATTACTGGAGCGACTATACTGGTGTTGACCTATATAGTGGTCCCCTTCAGAATGAAACGGGAAGCGACGGAATAGGGGACACGCCATACATTATTGATGAAATTAATATGGATCGTTATCCATCGATGCCGAAACATGAGCTTATTATGTCTATAACGGCTCCAACATCCTTAAATCTTGGCGGCTCATACTTGATCAAAGCAACTGTTACAAATAAAGGATCAAGCGATGAAACCAATGTGGAACTGTCACTTTTCATCAATGACTTCAAAGTGAACTCTACAATTATCTCCCTTCTGCAAGTAGGCAGCTCATATACGCTCACCTACCTATGGACACCTACAGTTGATGGAACATACAACATAACCGCCTACGCTTACCCAGTAACAGGCGAAATATCCACTGAAAACAATCAAGAAACCAAGTTTGTAACTGTTTCACCTACACTAGAGGTTGGCGTTAAGGCTGGTGACTGGATAAAGGTTGAGTATACAGTTAGTGGTTGGCCTTCTGGGCAACCGTATCCAGAATGGTTGAAAGTGGAGTTTCTAACAGTTGAAGGAATAAACATCACAGTGCGCGTGACCATGCACATGTCTGACGGAACTGAGCAAAATGCGACTGTGCCTGTGATTATAGGGAGCGGAGGAGGCGAAGCCTTCGGGCTTTCAGGATTCGTTATCCCCGCTAACTTGACAGTCAGCGACCCCGTTTACATAACTGGATATGACAACGTTACAATAGAAGGCGAAACTACAAGAACTTATGCGGGAGCAAGCAGAACAGTAGTCTACGCAAGCTTCTCACAGTATGGAACCCAACTAACCTATTACTGGGACAAACAAACCGGAGTAATGGTAGAGGCATCCACAACCTCCGGAGGCATAACAGCCACAGCCAAGGTAACAGAAACAAACATGTGGCAACCTGCACCTTCAGGCTTTCCAATAGAACCCATCTACATCATAGCAATAACCATAATCATCATAATAATAGCAGTAGCAACCCTACTCATAAGAAAAAGAAAAACATAGACCCCAAACCTTCCCTCTTTTTACCCATATTAGCATCTTAAGAAAATCTTGTGGTGCGGCGGGTGGGATTTGAACCCACGTACCCCTACGGGAGGGGATCTTGAGTCCCCCGCGTTTGACCTGGCTCCGCAACCGCCGCCCTTCCAATCAGAATAGGCAGTTTCCTAATCCAATAAACCTTACTGCTAGGCTTCTACTAGTGTTCCGACAGCTTCTCCCTTAACGGCCAGCTCCACGTTTTCCGGCTTGAAGCCGTTAACAACTACAACTTTTAATTTTAGCTCTTTCAGTATCTTTATTGCTTCTGGATCCAGAATTTGATGTATTCCAGCTTTATGTTTATTCTCTTCGAATATCTTCTCTAAATCTTC
>CAYOFB010000120.1:0-2961 GCA_964403145.1 uncultured Candidatus Bathyarchaeia archaeon | reverse complement strand
TACCAACGCCTAACATCCACATCCTCCAACAAAAAAGCATACTTCGCCCGCCCCAACCCCAGCACCAACATAAAGAGGGCAGTCAGATTATATAAAACTTTTGGACTCGAACCCAAAAAGTGGTGGACCGGGCGGGATTTGAACCCGCGACCTCCTGATTGCAAGTCAGGCGTTCATTCCAGGCTGAACTACCGGCCCCTTATATTCATTGATGGATGATTACTGTATTATTTTTAAGGGTTTTGAGAATATTTTTATTTCCGTATAGACTTTTTATGGCTGAGGTTTGACGGTTGGATGTTAGAGACGCTGTTATTTCTTTTCAGTATGCTGAAAGAATTAAGTCTGGATTGATTATTGCTTCCAAGCTTGTTGACGAAGTTGCAGCTATGGATGATGAAGAGCGTAAGGGAGCCAGAAAACTACTTATTCACTTTATGAACGCTTTGCTTGGAGAGATTAGAATAGCCTATAATGCTTCTCGACTTAACTTTTTTAAGGAAGCTGGACTAAGCCTTGAAGAAGGCATTGAAAATATCCGTTCCGGAAAATATGAAAAAGCGTTGAGAAGCATTTCTCATGCTGTATCCTCTGCTACAACTGGAGGAGAAATGGCGGCCAATATTTTAAAGGAAAATGAAATGCTATGAATCCGAGGTTTTTGTATGAAAGTGCAGATTATAGATATTTCAAAGCAAATTTTGGGAGAAATTCCCCTTCCATGCAGAAACTGCATTTATTGGGAATTCCCAGAACTTTTTAACAAGGTGAATTCTGAAGAGGCCTTCAAGCATAAGAAGAGCTGGTTCATAAAAACTTTGGACAGTTTCGGCGTTTGCGGAAAAATTCTATATGTAAACAACGAGGCAGTTGCTTATTCTCAATTTGCTCCATACCATTTGCTTCCTCAAACCAAAAATTACGGCTATTCGCTAGAAGTAGGAAATGATAGAGTCTTTCTTTCATGTCTATTCGTCTGTAAGCCTGAATATCGCAGAATGGGATTAGGATCCAAGCTTCTCGAAGATATACTGTCTAGCCTTAAGGCTTACGGTTTTAATGAAATAGAAACTGTTGCAAGAAAAGACTCAGCCAATAATCCCTCTGGGCCGCTAGAATTCTATTTGAAGCATAACTTCCAAATAAGGAAAATATTAGATCAAAACTTTGTTTTAGTAAGCCTCAAACTTTGATCATCTTTCTTTGCGGTAAAAGGAGATTATCGACTATGAAAAATGGGTTAAGCGAGGCTACAGGCCTAAAGGAAACTTATACAGGGGAGAGGAATGACGCGTCAATTAACCTTAAAAGGTTAGGTTTTAGAATTATGTATTATTGGAAGTTTTAGTGAAGTGTATAAAGTAGGCTGGAGATTACTGAACTACGTTTCTAGGTCCTTAATTCATCTAAGGTTAGGCCTATCGCTATTATTACTACTATTGCCATTAATCCTAGGATGATTATGGTTGAAGAATTGAAGGTTAAGGGGGGAATCTCCAAACTTTATACCTCCTTATTTTGTAGATTTGTTTTACAGTTGTTATGTGGGACTTTAATACAATATGTCCCATTTCGGACACACCAAGAGATAA
Organism: uncultured Candidatus Bathyarchaeia archaeon; assembly: GCA_964403145.1. Taxonomy (GTDB): domain Archaea; phylum Thermoproteota; class Bathyarchaeia; order Bathyarchaeales; family WUQV01; genus CAYXFE01. The sequence continues at coordinate 1,369 of CAYOFB010000120.1, read as the reverse complement.
TACGCGGCGGAAAAATATAAATTGTTATGCTTATGAGCATATATATTATGCTTTAAAACATATCAAAATAGGAAAATAAAATTCGTATTAAAATCGACTGTTAACCGCAAAGATTCTTAATTTTAGGAACAAGACTGATTGCTTGATCACTTAACATATGAATTTTATCCGACATGGCAATTACATTCTTTACATTGAAAATTTTTGCAATTCCCTCAACATCAAAGATTGACTTTATATAGTCTCTAAGACTCCCAATTGCCCGTTCACTTTCATATGAAATTTCAATTAAGGATAAAGTTTCATGAGCAGAAAGATTTGGAAGCATTTCTTTGTACTCTCTATCTTTCCTTATTTCCTTTTGTATAGCCGCAACACCTTTTATTGCTGTTAATGGGATTTCATACCATGAACCTTCAATTCCGGTTGGGGTTGGAACACCGCGCTTTTTAAGCACTACAGCTTCAACCTCGTGTAAAACTAGAAGCATGAGTCTTTTATTGGTAAGGTAAACATTTGACATTAGACATAGGATTGGAAATTTACGTCTTTGACTTCCCAAAAACTTTTTGCATTCCACTTCCTTAATGAAAACTGTAGGTGTGAGAATTCCGTCTTCAACTATTGCATGTTCATTATCTTTAAGCTCTCTGTATAAACCAACAAATTTTGTCATTACCAGCACCTAGGCTTCAAAATACTCTATTATCGAAAATTAAGAATTATGAATCCAAAAAACGAATCTAGAAACATTATTTCTGGCAAGCACTTTGTTTAGGTTTCTTCCATAGAAACGAGTACTCCAAAATTGTAATGTTTAGCATATACGCAATGTCTCTACTCAATCAGCCAAATAGAACATCAAAAGAACAAATTTTTAATATTCGCGTTTTTAGATTACAATCCTCAATTCAACATAATCAACAATTAAAATGGATTCTCTCGCATATAAGTTAAAATAAATGCATGCTTTGGCGCGGGGTGCGGGATTTGAACCCGCGAGGCCCAACGGGCCACAGGCTTAGCAGGCCTGCCCCCTACCAGGCTAGGGTAACCCCGCAAAGGTAACCCTACTTCACTCTGCAACAGCACGGCTTTGTTTCAGCATTAATTTCAATAGTTAGTGTCAAATTTAAGCTTTATAATCTTATGAGGATAAATGGCATTGCAAAAGTGTTCCTCAAAATTTTGAATGCGCATTTCATTTGTTCTAGTTGTAGGCCTTCCTGAAGGTTCGAAATAACGTGAAGGTTGCTCTTTGTGGAATTAAAACTTATTGAAGGGAGAAGTTGGAATAATTGGCGCCTCATTAATTATTTAATGGCGTTTTTCATTAACATTAATTGGTGATTTCGGTTAACGGGGAGTC
>CAYOFB010000119.1:0-2966 GCA_964403145.1 uncultured Candidatus Bathyarchaeia archaeon | reverse complement strand
CCCTCAAGCCGAAGAAATCCAAGAAGCTCTTGAATACCTTAAAGAAAACCAGCAGTCCGACGGCGGTTTTCCAAGCTGGGGTGTTACAAACAGCGCTTCCGATTCATGGGCAATAGGAGCTATATGCAGTGTAGGACAAGATCCTAAGGACTGGCAGAAAAATGGAACAAGCGTAATGGATCATTTATTATCTTTGCAGAATGAGGATGGATCATTCAACTGGACAAGGAATGATCCGTCATGGGTAAACAAAGCATTAATGACATCCTATGCCATAGTTGCGTTGTGTCAGAGGCAATACCCAGTTAACGGGTTATCTATCTATTTGAGAATTGAAGGGAGCGACAGAACTATATGGAGAAGAAGAGTGTTTGTGGCGGCCTCGATTATAATCGATGATAATGGCACAAGGCATTACTTCACTCAACCGACAGCTTTAGGCGCCCTAGATAAAGCGGCTGAAATCGGCGGCTTCAACTACAAAGTTCAGCAAACAGCCTGGGGCCTATATTTATATTCAGTTGCAGGGGAGCCAGCAGCCGGATCAAAGGGATGGCTGTACCGTGTAAATTACATTATGCCATGGGTTGGAGCAGACAACTTCATTCTAAATGTTACATCGCCGCCCAGCCCACCTCATGAAGAACTACTATTCTATTATGGAGAATGGACCTATCTACCTCTTCGAATAACCGTCGACAAAACTGAAGTGCAGATTGGAGAGAAAATAACGGTATTTGTCGAATACTTCAATGACACCAGCTCTGAGTGGTGCCCTATAGAAAATGCAACAGTTCATTTCAAGGGTAAACTTTATAGCACAAATGCAACGGGCTATGCTGTAATTTCCGTCTACTTTAATTCACCAGTTTGGGCTGAAAAAGAAGGATTTGTAAGAAGCGATATCGTCGAAATAAATGTGATCTATCAAAAAATAGGTGGAGGTGGAGTGAGACCGCGGCCTGGTCTCCTTCGATAACTTATTCTCCCTTTTTTATAAGCAGGTGATAGTTTATGAAATGTAGACGTATTGCAACACTCACGATAATGACTGCTCTGTGTATTGGAATTCAACTAACTCCGAGGCCACCTAACGTCGAATTCACTTCCCTTATTTGTTTTCTAACCGGTTTTCTATTTGGAGCCCTGTTCGGTGCTTTGCTTGGAGCATTAACCATGTTCATTAATGGGTTTTTGTCTCCATGGGGTTTTGCTGGAATAATAATGCCCTTTCAGATTTTGGGCATGGCGTTAATGGGATTTGCAGGAGGAGTCTATCGCAAATTACTTGGTAACGATTTCAGCATTTCCAAGTCCTTGAATTTTGAAAGTGCATGTTTGGCTGCTTTCCTCACGTTAATTTATGACGTAATCACAAATGTGGGATATGCCGTACTCTTCAACCTTGAAATTGTTATTGTGTTAATTGCTGGAGTTTGGTTTTCAATAATTCATGTCGTCTCAAACACCGTACTTTTTGGGGCGGCTTTCCATCGTTTAGTTAAAATTGTTGGGAGTTTGGCTGGTGAAAATCTATGAAAGAAACAAAAAGAAGGTTTATAATGGTGGTTTTGGCGTGGATAACTTCGCTTTTTCTAGTGAGTCTTGTTGCAGCCTACTATTATGTAGAATTCCAAAAGGAGAAGAGTGCCAACACGGTATATGTCAGCATGTATAATGATTTGCTGAAAAACTACACTAGTCTCCTTCAGAGTTATACGGAATTGCTAAACGACTATAATTCTTTAGCTCAGAGCTATGAAGTTGAAAGACAAAATTTGACGCATTTACTTCAACAGTACGAAAGTTGCATAATGCGGGTTAACATTTGCATAGACTACGGAAACGACACTATTCAATGGTATAACCAAACAATAGTTCCCCTAGGTTGCAATTTGCTTCAAGCAACAAGAATGGTGGCCCAAGTTAATTCGACTTATTGGCCAGCTTATCAAGCCTCTTTCGTAGACGCCATAAACGGAGTATGGAACAAAGGTGCATATTATTGGATGTGGTATTACTGGGATGAGGAATCAAAGGCTTGGAAATATGGAGACTGCGGCGCAGACCTATACATTTTGTCAGATGGTGAGACAGTAAGATGGCGATATGAAATACCCAACTATGGTTGAAATCATATGAAGAAATACAGTTTAATTATCGGTGGAGGCAAGTTCGGAACTAAAGCCGCAGAATATCTGCTAAAGAATTCTAAGCCATTCATCGTCTTAGATAAAGACGAAAAATGTCTTGTGATGAAAACGTTTGACCTCGCCAGATTAAATCTAGATGAGATCGATCATATAGATTCTTCAAAAAACTATTTTGTTAAAGGAGATATGGTAGATGCTTTAACATTAATTGAAAAAGTAAAACCCGAATATGTTTTTCCAACAGCTCCAATTCATATTGCTGCGATGTTGGTAAAGGAAAAATACGACTTAAAAGTGTGGGATGAGGGAATAAATCATTTTTTAGCTGGAATCCCTCTTAAGATCATAGTTTCTATAGGTAAAGGAACGGTAGTAGTTTCATATAACAGGGACAAGCCCTGTAAACAGAACTGTAACGCCCCGCCTATTTGTCCAGTAACAAAACTTAAGAAGCCTTGTCCAATGTATGATTTACTACAATTTGCGGTTCCGGAGGCAATAATACTTCGTAGCTATCAGCTGGAGCCCGGCTTAGGCGCACTTAAGGGAAATGAGATAATTAAAGTGCTAGAGAAATGTAAAGGAAAGTCTTCAATCATTATCGGGACAGCGTGTAAATGCCACGGAGTCATAACAGCTCTAAGAGCCTAGAAAGATAAATCTCTTACTAAAATGCGATTCATACGAAAACTGCTGCCACTTCTTGTTAACATTGATAACAGTTTTAATTAATTTCATTCACTTTGCAGATATCTGATTTTTTTGAATATTCTGTCTACTCTTTTTCTGCCATCTTCAGTTAAAGTGAAGTTT
>CAYOFB010000118.1:0-2978 GCA_964403145.1 uncultured Candidatus Bathyarchaeia archaeon | reverse complement strand
TCACTGGCATACCGCTAACTCCATGTTAACCTCTGTTTCAGAGTCTTTTATGAAAACCTCTAAGCCCAAAATATATGTTGTGGTGGAACCGTTGGAAAATTTTTAAGCAACACGAACGGATGAGGCTTTAAAGATCAAGAAAACCTCTGTTCCAACATTCAGCCCCATTTTTTCAAATGAAAGCCTAGTAACTTGACTAGTTATCACCTTGCCAACGTCAACCTTAAGTTTAACAACTTGACCATAATCGGAAACCTCGATTATGCGTCCCCTTAAAACGTTTCGCGCACTTGACTTCAGAGGAATTTTTGAAACAATTATGTCTTCCGGCCTAATGTAAACTGTAACTTTTCCATTTTTTTCAATTGCCGCTTCAATCTTTAAACCATCGCCTATATCGATGATGGCTGTTCCCTTACCAGAAGGCGTTGCATTACCAACAAAAACATTTTCAAGCCCAGCAAAATCCGTCGTGGCTAATGATGGCTTGAGAAATATCTCCTCCACAGTTCCCGTTTCTGCTATCTGCCCATTTAAAAGTAAAACTGCCTTTTTCGCTATCTTCCGAACTTGAAACATGTTATGCGTAGCAACAACAATCGTTGTTCCCATTTCCCTATTCGCATAATTTATCAATTCTTCGACTATTGATGTTGTTTTTGGGTCGAGATTCGCCGTAGGCTCATCCAAAAGAAGTATTTCTGGTCTTAAAACAAGAGCTCTGGCTAATGCAACCCTTTGTTGTTCTCCTCCGGAAAGTTTTCTTGCTTGACGTTTTTCGTATCCCTTAAGTTTAACAAGTTCTAAGGCTTCATTCACCATGGATTTTATCTCATTTTCTGGGTATCCGCGAATTTTTAATCCATAAGCTACATTGTTAAATACTGTCGTATTGAAAACTACTGTTTTCTGAAAAACCATGGTGCAATTTTGTCTAATTACATGGAGATTATCTGTTGTTATTTTCTTTCCCTTATAGACTATTTCTCCTTTTGTAGGTGTTTCTATCCCTGCCATGATTTTCAACAATGTTGTTTTTCCTGCTCCATTCGGCCCAATAATGGCTAAAAGGTCTCTCCCCAAAACTTCCAGATTTATCCCGTTTAACGCGGTTATATCCCCGTATATTTTGGTGACCCCCCGTAGTGAAAGAAGCGTCTTCATGTTTGCTCCCTTTTAAGTATGTTAACTGCAAAGTTTAGGGTAAATACTATTGATAGAAGTATTATCGTTAGGGCTATTCCTAACTCGAAGTTTCCGCGCGTTGTTTCAAGCGCAATAGTAGTTGTTAAAACTCTTGTTAAACCAGCAATGTTTCCTCCAAGCATCAAGGCTATGCCTAATTCTGCTATGGCGCGGTTAAAGCCTGCAATTATCGCTAACGTAACACCTGGCAGTGCTTCACGTAGTACAGCCATGCTTGCCTCGCTTTCAGAAGCCCCCAAAGTCTTCGCCAAATCTCTTACTTCCTTTCCAATAGCCTCTACCGCATTTGCACTGAAACTTACCATTATTGGAGTAATGAGTATAGCTTGCCCTATGATAATTGCTGTTGGAGTATAGAGCGCATGAAGAGTTCCCAGAGGACCGCTCTTCGAGAAGATTAGGTATAAAATTAAGCCCAATCCAACCGTTGGGATTCCAAGCAAAGCATTAAAGAAACCCTTTACTAATTTTTTACCTCTAAAAGTTTTTGAACCGATAAGTATTCCTAAAGGTAGGCTCCAAACGAGCGCCAGCAAGGTTGCTGTTCCAGATATATAAAGGGAGCGAAAAGTTGCGTCTAAGACAGCTGGGTCTCCCGAAACTATAAGTTCTATAGCTCTTTTCAATCCCTCAATTACTTCCCACATTCCGTATCATCATCCCCGTAGTGGAAAATGTTCCAGTACCGGGAAGGGCATTCTGTTCCGTTAATAAACGCTGCTTCCATAATCCATTGTGCTATTAAGGACTCTTTTTTCTCCTTTAAGAGGGAAACCGCAGGATAAAACAGGCTTTCTCCATAAATGTCTTTTTTAAATTCGCCTATTAGGGTTTGGGTTTCATTTGAAGTGAGAAATTTTATGAAAAGAAGCGCGTCGCCAAAATTTACAGTTGACACTCTATCCGGATTGACGGCAATTACGCTATAGACATTAAGTAGCTCCTTTCTCTTGTCAACTAGAATTTCGAGGCTGATGAGGCCTTCCTCTCGATACTTAAGATACGTGCCAATATCAGAGAGTGTATATGCATTCCTTTCGTTTGCTATTAGCAATGTTTTTCCCATACCCGTGCCGGACTCCGTAAACCAATCCTCATTCTTTAGCTGGCTCCATTCAAAGCCAGCCATGCTCCACAATTTTATTTCCTTTATATGCGTACCCGATTCGTCTCCTCTGGAAATCCAAATAATCTGTCCTTTTCTTCCTGCACTAACAATGTTTGCTAGAGCCTCCGTAATGTTTAGGCCCTTAATCTTTGCGGGGTCGTCAGAAGGCCCAATTATCACGAAAAAGTTGTAGGCTATGATTTTTCTGAATAGGCCATACCCCTCGTTAAGGAATGTCTTCTCTTTTTCAGGAGCATGAACTAGGATTAGGTCGGCGTCTCCCCTTTTTGCGAGTTGTATAGCTCTACCTGTTCCAGCCGATATGAAGGAGACATCTATGGGATATTTTTCTTCAAAATTTTTCTCTAACAGTTCTAGTAGACCTGTGTCATATAGACTGGTTGTAGTTGACACTATTAGTCTTCTTTTCCCATAATTTACGGTTAAGTAACAGGCTGTTCCGGCTACGGATATTGAAATTGCCGCTATTACGGCAATTATCCATTTTAGCGTTGTGTTCATCTTTTCACCCGTTATGTTTAGCTGTATATTTCGTCGATATGCTTATATAAACATAACGGAGAATCTAACCCGATGCCCACCCACGAGAAAGAAAGCAAAATTTCATGCAAAATATGGCTGGAACATAAAGGAAAACCAATTC
>CAYOFB010000117.1:0-3032 GCA_964403145.1 uncultured Candidatus Bathyarchaeia archaeon | reverse complement strand
CTAGAAAGTTAGTGCAGAAAAGGAAGAAGTTCCGCTGGAGCGACCGCTACTATAAGCGCCGAATGCTCAGACTAGACATTAAGGCGGATCCACTCCAAGGGGCACCAATGGCTAGAGGAATAGTTCTAGAAAAAGTCGGTGTAGAGAGCAAACAGCCAAACAGCGCCATCAGAAAATGTGTACGCGTCCAGCTAATTAAGAATGGAAGAGTTATAACTGCCTTCCTGCCTGGAGACGGTGCCCTAAACGTTGTAGATGAGCATGACGAAGTAATTGTGGAGGGAATAGGCGGCTCACGTGGAAGAAGCATGGGCGACATTCCAGGTGTAAGATGGAAAGTAATAATGGTGAACGGCGTATCACTAAAAGAACTTGTACTTGGCAAAAAACAGAAGCCGATGCGTTAGTTTTTAGCTGAATTCACTCTTTTATCACAAGTTGATTCGCGGCAAGTTTAAATATGTTGTTTCAAATTTTAGCTGTTAAGCGGTGTTGAAGGTTGAGCAAGAAGGAAATCGAGGAAATCAAGCTGTTCGGAAAGTGGGACTTTAAAGACATCGAAGTTCGCGACCCAGGGCTAAAGCGTTACATTTGTCTTAGGCCAGTTTATGTTCCTCACAGCATGGGTCGACATGAGCATAAAAGGTTTGGGAAGGCTGAAGTTAACATCGTCGAGAGACTTGTGAATAATTTGATGAGGCCGGGAAAGAATGCTGGTAAAAAGCTTAGAGCCATAAATGTTGTCAAGAACGCCTTTGAAATCATCCATCTAAGAACAGGCGAGAATCCAATTCAAGTTTTGGTCAGAGCTATAGAGAACTCTGCTCCATGCGAAGATACGACGCGGATAAGCTATGGTGGAATTGTTTATCACCTAGCTGTTGACATTTCTCCTCAGCGCCGTCTGGATTTGGCTTTACGCTTTATATGTGAAGGCGCACGTCAAGCCTCATTTGGAAATCCAAAACCCCTAGAGGAATGCTTGGCTGAAGAGATAATTTTGGCTGCAAATAACGATATGAAAAGCTATGCTGTTTCTAAGAGGCATGAGATGGAGCGTATAGCCTTAGCCTCACGCTAGAAATGCCTAGCGCGCATGAATCTCCACTATGTCTCCGTCTTCAAGCTTAAAGTTTAAGCCGACCCTTTGGGGACTAAAAGTCAGCCTGTCCGACCAGACCCTGGCGAATAGGAATCTTTCAACGAAGTCGCTGTGAATTTGCTTTGCTAAATCCATTACAGTTGATTCCCTTTTTAAGATGAAAGGCTTAGGCGAAGGCTTTTTGTCGCCTGGCTCCTTTGTGTAAACTCTAATTATGTCAAGCATGTCGAAGATTTCCTTTCCAAGCCTATCCAGATTTAATTTTGTCTTGCACGAAATTGGGATAACCTTTAGCTTTCCTTTCACAATATTCTTCAATTCCATAGCAATTTGCTGAGTGTTGCTGACTAAATCAGCCTTGTTTGCTACGATTAGTGCGGGGCGATAGGCTGTGCTTTCAAAAATTGCATCTTCGATATCATCTAGCGTGGCTTCGCCTTGAATCTTGACCAATGCATCGCGAATTCTATAGGCTTTTAGTAGTTCCTCAATATCCTTCAATGTGCAATCAATTAGCCTGCCCATAACGATTACTCGAAGGCCGAAACCCATATGCTTACGTTCAATCATTATTTGCGCTTTAGGCTTTTGCGTAACTATCCTAGCCTTCTCAAGCTCATCCATTATAGATTTCAACTGTTCTGCTGGCTTGTTTGAGAGATCAACCATTAAGAGCAGGCCGTCAGCATTTCTTGCAAGCGCTAGTGTTTGCAGCCCCCACCCTTCACCGTCAGCTGCTCCTTTCACAAGGGCTGGAGCCTCAACAATTTGGAATTGAATGTCAAGATACGGCATCATGCCTGGAACTGGCTCGGTAGTAGTGAAGGGATAGTCTGAAACTTCGACTTTCGCGTTTGTCAGCGAAGCCAAAAGGCTGCTTCGCCCAACCTTCGTTGGACCTAAAATGACTATTTGAGCCGCGCCCTCCTTTTCAATGAAGAATTTTGGGCCGCTACGCCCGGCTTTTCTACGTTTCTTCTCTTCAATTTCTCTTCTTAAAATTGCCATTTGCCTCTTAACTTGCGCGCAGAGTTTGGCTGTTCCTTTATGCTTCGGAACCAAGCTTAAAAATTCCTGCATTAACCTAAGCTTTTCAGCCGGGTCTCTAGCCATGGAAACTTCATTCCATTTATGCCTAGCTTCTGATGGGAGGTTTGTCGGCATTTTCGGCATCCGTCAGAATGTTCCAATTTATCTAGACATTTAGGAATCTTATATTCATTCTCCAGCAAAGCTATCCGCAATACTTGTCGAAGTCGCCTTTGCTGTAGAGCTATCTTAACTAAAAAGCTGTGTCTAACCTCTTAAAGGTTCTAATCAGCAGAATTTTGTGGTTAATTCGGAATGTAAGCCTTTCAAAAGTATCAATGAACATTCTTGGTTTGGAAAAGTTAAAATAATTGATCATACAGTTGCTAATACCGAATTTCACCATAAAATGGAGGACACGATAAAAGTTAAAGGAGGATAAAAATGAGCAAACCAGAAAAGCCGCACCTAAACCTAATAGTAATAGGCCACGTAGACCACGGAAAATCAACAACTATGGGCCACCTGCTCTATCTAACTGGAACAATAGACGACAGAACAATCAGAGAATTCGAAGAAGAGGCTAAAAGGCTCGGCAAAGAAACATTCAAGTTTGCATGGGTGCTCGACAACCTCAAAGAAGAACGTGAAAGAGGCCTAACAATAGACCTAAGATTCCTAAAATTCGAAACCAAAAAATACTTCTTCACAATTATCGACGCGCCAGGCCACAGAGACTTCGTTAAGAATATGATTACTGGCGCAAGCCAAGCAGACGCCGCCATCCTCGTAGTTTCAGCCAAGAGAGGAGAATTCGAGGCTGGAATAGGCCCAGGGGGACAGACGAGAGAGCACGCCTTCCTCGCCTATACCTTGGGAGTAAACCAGCTAGCAGTAGCCA
>CAYOFB010000116.1:0-3036 GCA_964403145.1 uncultured Candidatus Bathyarchaeia archaeon | reverse complement strand
GGCAAAAAACTACTAAACAAAATAAAAGAACTCTTCGAAATGCCAGTAAAAGAAGTATTAAAAGACCTCATAGGAGAAGAACAAAAATTTACTCCGGAATAAAATTATTCTAAATAATTCAGAAAGATGTTTGTGTAGTGGATGGTGAAGAGAGTTAGGGCAGCCAAAATTTATGGTTAAGGTAAGATTAACTGGAATTCTTAGGGGGATAGCTAAAAAAGAAGCTGTAACTCTAGGTTTCGAGAAGGCAGCTACAATAAAGGATGTGATTTTCAGGCTTGCCGAAATGTTTTCCTCAGAGTTTAAAAGTGCGTTGATAGATTCTGAACTTAATAGTCCAAGGCCTAATGCCCTCATACTTTTAAACGGAAAGGAAATAAGCGTTCTCCCAAGGGGATTAGAAAGCAAAGTTAAGAGTGGAGATGAGATAGTGATTATTCCGGTAACTCATGGTGGATGAAATGAAGATTTTTCCAATAAAAACTTCAATAATAAGGCCTGGCCAGAACCTTGCAGAAATAATTTTGGAGGCCATACATGGTCAAGGCTTAGAACTTCAGGACGGCGACATAATAGCCGTAGCTTCTAAGGCTGTTTCTACGGCAACAAATAGAATAGTTAATTTAAAGGAGATTAAGCCTTCGAGGAAAGCCTTAGAACTTGCAAGCAAATATTCCTTAGAGCCAGAATTTGTCGAGCTGATCATGAGGGAAAGCGAAAAGATTTACGGAGGGGTTGAAAGAGCAATTTTAACAATGAAAAATGGAATTTTAACGGTTAATGCTGGAATAGACCATAAAAATGTTCCGGACGGTTGCGCATCGCTTTGGCCCTCAAATCCCCAGCTGGAAGCCGACAAGCTAAGGAGGCAGATAGAAGCCAAGACAAGAAAAAGGGTTGGGGTTCTAATAGTTGACAGCGAAGTTTCACCTTTAAGGCTTGGAACCCGCGGCTTCGCCCTAGCAATTTCAGGCTTTAAACCAGTAAGAGATTACAGAGGGGAAATTGACATTTATGGCAGAAGAATTGCCGTAACGCTGCATTCAATAGCGGATGACTTGGCTTCGGCGGCGCATACCGTTATGGGAGAGTCCGCAGAGCAGATTCCAGCGGCGTTGATTAGGGGTGCACCGATACTTTTGGATGAAAATGCGAAAAGCGAGGATTTGAGAATAGAAAGTAAAAAGTGTGTTTATGCTAGTTCATTTAGACTCTAAATCCATGTTTTCTCAAAGCCTTTAACGCTGGAACAGCTATTATTGTAGTTGCGGCAGTTATCATTATTCTTTCCAGCGGATAAATGGGGGTTACCCATTGCCAAACTCCCCGCCAGTAGGCGCCATCCGTATTCCCAAGATTTATAAGTTCAAAGATTGTTGACCCTACAAGTTGACTGAAAAGCGTCGAAGTAAACAGGGTTATTGCAACTCCAAACGTCAGTTTAGCTGAATCACCTTCGGAAATGCTTCGAATCGCCTTCGACTGTACTGGAGAAGCCATAATAATCATAGAAACTACATGCAGCCAAAGCATTTGGGGCCAAATCCATACAGGACCAACAAACGGGAAAAACCCGAAAAAGATGAAGATAAGGATATAAGCGGCCACGCATACCGTTTGCCTCTTATCTTTTAGGGCTCCTGCACACAACGCGGCGGCAATATGCGGGATGGGGCTGAAGGGACCTAAAGCGCCTTGCTCAAGATTTACAGCCATACTTACTAGTCCGCCGATAATTGTGGCTAATCCCCCTAGGAACGCTCCCAGCACTAGGCCTGTTATAAGCGACATTATGGCGCCGGCGCTTATGCTTTTTGATTCAGCGCCAATAACCGGGAAAAGTGGGATGTGCGAAGTAGCTGCGTAGAGGGCTGCAAAGCATATGATTAGTGCCATTTCCTTTGATGAAAGCTTTCTCATTTGGTTAGTTGTGGTTTTAGAGAACACTTAAAAGCATTGTTATTGAAATGGGTTCACTAACTCTAAATATGTGAGCCGCCCATTAACTAGGTGACATGGGAAAATGCAAAATCTGCGGTGAGACTTCTCCGCTTATATCTGACAGGCTTGGATTATGCAAAAAATGCATTGTTGAAAAACCCGAAGAATCGCTGATTATTGCTGAAGAGATTCATGCAAGAACCCGTTCAGCCTTTGGGCTTCCGCCTAAGCCTCCACGAGACCCAGATGGAATTTTATGCGGTATGTGTCAAAACAACTGTAGAATTGGCAAGGGCAAAACTGGCTATTGCGGCTTGGTCAAAAATGTTGATGGAAAGCTTGTACGTCTGGCTGGAACTCCAGAAAAGGGATTATTAGAGTGGTATTATGACCCATTGCCTACTAACTGTGTCGCCTGGTGGTTCTGCCCCGGATGCACAGGAAGAGGGTATCCAAAATACGCAATTCACCCTCACGCCGAAACAGATCATTCAAACCTAGCCGTTTTCTATGGAAGCTGCAGCTACGACTGCTTATATTGTCAAAACTGGCATTATAGGCAGCTCGCAAGCAAATTAAAGCCTACGATAAGCGCTGAGAGTTTAGCGGAAAAGGCTGACGCCCACGTTTCATGCATATGCTATTTTGGCGGAGACCCGTCTACGCAGGCTTTGCATGCAATCGAGACAAGTCGACTGGCGGTTGAAAGGGCTGAAAGGGAAAAGCGAATTCTAAGAATTTGCTGGGAGACAAATGGATATTTCAATAGGAAAATAGCCTTGGAGGCCGCTGAACTTTCACTTAGAAGCGGAGGAATCGTAAAGTTTGATTTGAAGTTTTGGAATGAAAATCTAAATTTGGCAATTTGCGGCGTCAGCAACAAGCCTACTCTCGAAAATTTTAGGCTTATAGGTGAAAAATTCTTTAGAGAAAGACCTGAAGTGCCTGTTCTAACCGCCAGCACGCTGCTTGTTCCAGGCTATGTAGATGAACATGAAGTAGAGCAAATAGCTAAGTTCATATCTAGCATTGACCCGGCCATCCCTTACTCTTTGCTGGCCTTCTATCCATGCTACGTTATTGATGACTTACCGA
>CAYOFB010000115.1:0-3046 GCA_964403145.1 uncultured Candidatus Bathyarchaeia archaeon | reverse complement strand
ACCTTTCTTCGATTTCTTTTCTGACTTCTTCTCTAAGTTTTTTAAGTTCTTCAATCGTTAGTTTGATTTTTGGGGGTTTTCTGAGTAGCTCTTCGAGTGAGGGAATCTTTCTAATGATAATTTCGCCTGGCCGTCCAATGATTATAACTTTGTCTCCAGGTTTTATTCCGGCAATGTCTCTTTCAGGTTTTTTAAGAACAACTTCTCCTTTTTTTCCAACCTTAGCTATAGTTGCCATTAATATTCCCCAATAGTGAATATATTCCGAAATCTATATACTTTTCGGAATGACATTTTAAAAGATTTATGCTTTCTAACGTTACAAGTAGTTCATACCAAGTTGAGTTTAACTTTGGACTTTATGCCTCTAATAAATAAAGTTGGTAAATATTTATTTGAGAGAGACTTATAGTACTGTTGAAATGTTGTCGGTAAGAATTGTTAAACCTAGCACTAATTGATTTGTGCTCCTACATAATAAACCAGCTATGATAGTATTATTAAAATCGATATAACTTGAGGGTTAAGATGAAGTCGAAAGATGTTATCGATAATATTAAGTAGGTGATATTGGTTGGTTAGACGCGCTAAGGACTGGTTAGATCAAGCATTAAGAGATTTAAATCATGCTAAATCAGATTTAAATGGGGAATATTATGAATGGGCTTGTTTTTCGGCTCAGCAAGCAGCTGAAAAAGCTGTCAAAGCCTTGTACCAAGCTGTTGGAATAGATGCTTGGGGGCACTCGGTGTGGATTTTATTGGATAATCTTCCAGAAGATTTGAAGCCTTCTGAAGAACTCATTGATGAAGCTAGAGAAATTGACAGGTTTTATATTCCTACACGTTACCCTAATGCGCATGCAGCTGGGCCTCCCTATGTTTATTATATGAAAAGAGATGCTGAAAGGGCGATTGAAATTGCAAGTAAGATCATCAAATACTGTGAAGATAAGATTAAGGAGATTGAATCTAAGTAAGGTGGTAGAAGAACTAAAAGTTTCTTGTAAAAAAATCGGGGGAAATTTGATATCAGCTATTATCTTCGGATCGTTAGCTAAGGGGAACTATAGTGGAAGTAGTGATGCTGACGTTCTTTTAGTTCTTAAAGATGCACCGATAGATGAAGGGGAAAAATATCGGAAATATAATGTAGTTAAGGCTAGTATTCCTGTGCAACTTTTCATCTACGCTTTTGACGAGATAATAGAAAGAATAGGAAGAGGAGATACATTCATTATAGAGGCTATTGTCACCGGAAAACCTATTATGGGGAACGAGACATACAAAAAACTGTTATCGTTGTGTAGGAAAGTAATAAGGGAAAAGTCTATGGAAAGAACATCTATAGGCTGGAAACTAAAACTTAATAGATAAATTGTTAGTTTCTTTGATTGTTTCCATATAGTTTTAATCATATTCCACTGCTTACTACTCTTATAACTAAATAGCGTTGTAAACATGTATTATTGATTAATAATGTTGCAAGAAGTTTTAAATTAGAGTTCAAAACACGTGAAAGTAAATTATAACCTGCTAAAATAATTCTACTTGGAGAGGACGTCTGTTGAATGTTAAGGTTAGATTTGGGACTAGGGATGATATCGATGCGTTGGTGGAAGTTAACTGCTCTGATGTGGAGACGTGGTATCATTATTCTTCTGAGGGGCGTGGTGACCCAGCTTCGTATGATGAGTTGAATTCTTGGGAGAGGGTTATGCATGGTGGTCCTTGGATGGATCGTTCAGCCTTAATTGAATATTGGAAACGTATGGAACGGTTAAATATTATATCTTTGGTTGCTGAACTTGAGGGAAAAGTTGTTGGACATTTAGATGCAATTTTTAGTGAAGAGTTCCCATTGGGCTATTTTCTTTATTTAGACGTTCTAATGGTTCATAAGGCTTATCGTAGGAAAGGAGTTGCAAGAACATTAATCAAGGAAGCTGAAAAGCTTGCCAAAAGTAGAAAAGCTAAATTCATGTTGGTTCAACCTGAGGAATATGAAGGGCCTTCCGGGCTGACGTACAGAAGTTGTGGTTTTAAGAAATTTTTGGAAGTATATGTTCTTGAGACCACTACAGATGTTTCAAAAATGCCTCAAGATGTTTGCTTAACGACCATTCCTCAAACCCAAGAAGCTCCTCTTAAAACTCACACTATGATTTGTGGATGGTATAATATTAGCGTTAAAATGTGGGATCACGGTGTTAATCCTTATATTGAACTGTCTCGTGTTTTTTCTTGTCCTCAACTTGCTCTCTGCGTCCTAACAAGCGAAGAAACCTACTTCTTTCATATAAGACGAGATTACTTTAACCGCTTACGGGGCTCTATCACCCTATGGGCTCCAATACCGTTTAATGAGAAAAACTTAGAACATGTTTTCTCAGCAGCTAAGGTTGTAGCTTCATGGCTAGGAATAAAACATTTAACAACGAGAACCATCGAGAAGTACAAAGACCTGCTGGAAGAGGCGGGTTTTGTCTTAAAATCAAAAGCAGAACCCTACCTCGCAAAAAACCTACAATAGTTTGAAAACGTTTACGAAACAACTTTGTAACATTTTTATCTTCATAAGGTGTCACTTTAATGCCGAAATAACATTATTATAACTTTTTATTATATTTGATGTACGGTGTTTACGTTGATTGAGGAAAAATTGCTGGTTAGGTTGAGTGGTGCTGCTTCTGAAATACTTAATGAGCCTGTTAGGAGAGGTTATTTCTCTACGAAGTCTGAAGCTATTAAAGCCGGTATTCTTAAGCTTGGTGAGATGTTCGGCTTGATAAAGCCTCCATCATATTATTGGAAGGAGTTAGCTGAGGAAATTAAGAGAACCGGGAAGAAATTAATGCATGAGGAGATTGTGAAGGCCATTGAGAAGCTTGAAGAAACCTAAACGTGCTTATTTGAATTCAATGGTTTTCAGTCAGATTTTACGATGCTAAGACATTGCAAGGCGTTCTCAGCAGCTAAGGTTGTAGCTTCATGGTTTTGGTGCAACCCGCATGAGATAATTAATGAGGGCTTATTTTAGAAGATTT
>CAYOFB010000114.1:0-3066 GCA_964403145.1 uncultured Candidatus Bathyarchaeia archaeon | reverse complement strand
GAAATATTTCAACAAATCCGCCATATCCAGAAGCATAACTGAAGAGTTTCTCTATACAGCCAACGACTTCTTCCTCCTTATTAAATAAAGGGACTATAAAAGAAACTGTTGGATCAAAAGTTTTTCCGCTTCCTTGACGTTTCTTATGCTTAAGTATCGGCATAATAAGACTCCTGTGGAAGCCTTCTCCCTTCTCCCCGACGAGCAAACTCCGCGCCGCAGCACTCCATCTTAAGAATAATTCAGAAAAGATATAAAGGATAACTCTGGCAAACGGAATATTCCGAGCAGCGAACTATTAGGCGTAATGGTGAAATAATGGAAGACCTATCAAAATATTACACATTATTGAAAGACCCGACAAGAAGAAAAATAATTGAAATTCTAGCCGTGCAGGGTAAGGTAGGATTTAAGGAGCTTAAACAAATTCTAGGCTTAGGCGTAGGAACAGTCTATTACCACCTAGACATGCTCTCAGAATTCATAACCCAAGACAAAAGTAGGAAGTACATGCTAAACGACCGCGGCCGCCTACTCTACCAGTCAATGAAGAACGGAAGCCTACCGCCCACCCTACATGTCAAATCAGCCCTCAGCAGCAAAATCGGAAAATGGATATTCCTATCACCAATCTTTACAAAAACAGTTAAGCCAGAAAGGATTCTGCCAATATCAATTCTGATTTTCATCCTAGGCGGAGTTGGATGCGCATTTGCAGACCTTAGACCATTCCTCTTCCTATACGACTTCTCATTCGGAGCCTATGAATTCGAAAAAACAATGATAATTTACCTATCTGAATGGGTAGGACTCTTCTTATATGCTGACGCTCTAGCCTACATTCTATACAAGCGGGTAGGTGGAGAACTCCAGCTCTTCACATGCATAGGCCTAGCTTCATTTCCGCTCGCAATCTTCCCATACATAACAATGCTACTCAGCTATCAAATCACAAGATTTCTACAAATAGCATTCCAAGCCTGGAGCCTACTTTTAACATCAGCCGCCATAAGCTTCGGAAAAGGCCTAAGGCTAGACAAATCAATCATTATAAGCCTAACAGCACTTTATCTAAATATTATAATACTTGTCTTCATGGGAGTCTTCCCATAAATAAGAAATTTTAACGACATAACTGAGACTAGTAGCAAAGTTCTAGATTTCTAGAACTTGCAAAATAAGCTTAAAACGAGAGTTCGAGAATTCTAGAACCCTAGAAAATGAAAATTCCAGTTTTCTAGAAGCGATTCACTTAATAGACAGTTTAGCAGAGATATTTTTGGTGAAAACTAATGAAAATAAACAAAAAAGCATTAACAATTGCCGCAACACTGATTATTGTATTGCCAATCTTATTAATGGCATTTCCAAAAACCGAAGCTTCAACCACTATGCCAAAATGGCTTCAAGTAAAAGAGGAACCCAATTTTAGAGGAGTATGGTACAAATTTGAAACTCCAAATATTACATTGCTGTTCCCAGCAAAAGGAACAAAGCCTATGTTCATATGGTGGTACACAAACAAGCCTGAAGAAGTATATGTAATTAAATTCAAGGGAGTAATTGAATACTTAGCTTTCGACAAGCCATACTATGTCAGAAGATTCCGTGCCGACAACCTAACCATACGCGACAGACTAATGGAGAAATTCGTGTGGCCAAAGATAACCCATCACGAAGTTAGAAATATGATCATGAATAGGTTTGCTGGTTTCACAGCCAAAATATTCGATCTACATCCACCACTCCTGCCTTTCAGCGGGTGCAAATGGAAACTTGATCCTCCGAAACTTGTAGAAACGGAAAATGCAGCCTACTACTCATTCAATTTCACGTTAGTAGAAGCGCCAATGCCAAAATTTGACTTTGCGGAGGGAAACATTCAGATAAGATGCCGGTTCTACCTTACGAACACGACAGAAACCCCAGACATGAACTATCCTGAATATAACTATACAGTGGCGGCAGGACAGTTGAAGTTCGACTTTGTTGTAAGTAACTGGGAGTGGAACATAGACAAGCTCAAACCATTCTTTGACTGGCTCAGAAAGGAATTTGACATTAAAATACCTCCGCATAAAACTGGACTAGCACTATGGATTAACATGGCTTCAATAAAGATAGAAGAACTCCCATCTGAAAATGAGCCACCAGAAGCTCAGAGTCAATTCATGGAACAAATAGAAAGCAAGTCCCACATGGAAGGAGCATTCATAGATAATGAATACTGCAAAGTTATATCCAACGAAACACAGAAAGGAATCGACGAAAAACCCATAGCCACTTTGCTACAGCTTAAAGAACGCTTCAGACACCGCGTTAGAATTCACTTTGCATACAGAAGAAGAGATGTTCCCGTTGGTTTCCTAGAATTTGTTCCGTGGGCAAGACTTCTAAATGAAACCGGGAACACAGTGGATTTTGTTAATGTAACGGCATCATACATTGCAGCTGGCCATCATCTAAGACTGTTCATTTGCTATCCATACTTCGGCAACTACACACTAGAGCACGATCCAACCATAGGCTTGGCTTCTGCCCCTCAGCCACCAACCCTGCTAACACCCGAAGTTATCGGAACACTGCTGCTGACCACCGTAATAATTACAATAGCCATACTAGCCTACAAAAGAAGAAAAGAGACCATAAACATAATTTCGCCCTAATCCCCTTTATTTTAGTAATAATTCATGAAGTATATCGGAAACAAAATGAATAGCGTGTTGTTAACGTAGATTGTTTATCCAGTTGACGGGTAATTTTTTGATGTTGTTTTTCGTGTTTTTTAAAAGTTGAAGGATTTCTTTATAATTATCTAGGTACTTTAAGCCTTTCTCCGTTGTTTTATAGATTGTTCTTCCGTTTATCTCTTTAGATTCTAGCAGATTCAACTTCACGAGGAAATCTAAATATTCATTTAATTGTGAAAAGCTAAGATTCGCTTTGTACATTATTTGAGTTTTTAATGTTCCATCCCTTGCTATTTCAAGTATTTCCGCAATTATGTAAAGTCTGTCTCTACGTTTTCTCTGGTTTTTATTTCCAGTATTCATGTTCTATTTTCCT
>CAYOFB010000113.1:0-3076 GCA_964403145.1 uncultured Candidatus Bathyarchaeia archaeon | reverse complement strand
TATAAGGTTTAAAACATAATCGAACTGTCCAGTGTAGGCTGCAATCAAAAGTGAAGAAAATCCCAACAGTAGAAGTAGAGAAGCTATAAGTCTTCGTTCAAGAAGTTTCATTGGCTGTCACTTCAGATACTTCTCGATCTTATCCTTAATATAGTCTTTGGGAACTGCGCCGATAATTCTGTCAATTTCCTCGCCTTTTCTCAGAAAAACTATTGTTGGAATGCTGAAAACGCCGAATTTTGAAGCTGTTTTCGGGTTCTCATCGACATTCAATTTTCCAAAAACCACCTTTCCAGCGTATTCCTTGGCTAGTTCCTCAATTATCGGCGAAACGACTAGACAAGGGCCGCACCAAGGAGCCCAAAAATCAACAATTACCAAATCATGCTTCTTCACAATTTCCTCAAAGTTTGCATCGTTAAGTTTGATTGGTTCACCCACAGCTTTCACCCTTTCCTTAATCATGTGTAACAGTTTTCGCCTCTTTATTTGCTCTAACTCCTTATCCTTTTCCTCTATAAGACGTTTATGCTCGCTCATTATACACTTGTTCATAATTACCTTTAGGCCTGCTGCCTCTGCTTTTTTAGCAGCCTCTTCGTTTGCTATGCCTAGCTGCATCCAGACAACCTTTAGATTTCCATGCTTCTCCTTAAGCTTGACCGCTTCATCAACAATTGGCATAACTTTGTCTGAAGGCCTAAAAATGTCAACAATTTCAACTTGCTTCTGCAATTCTTCAGGCATTTCAAGCAAACTCTTATAGCATTTCTCTCCGAGAATTTCGTCCGCAAAAGGATTTATCGGAATAATCCTATATCCTTTCTCCTTCATATATTCAGCTACTATGTGGCTGTCCTTAATTTTCTGTCTAGAAATTCCAACAACAGCTATTGTTCTGTAATTGTTTAAAATATTCTTTATTTCAGCTTCTTCAGCCATAACTTAGCTCTCCTAGACGCGAGTATGATAGCCATCTTGTCATCAATCTATCCAGTGTTTAAAAGTTTTTCCAGTGGATTCATGTGACTGGAAGTTGACATGAAAGAAAATAATGGGTAGATTCATTTCAGTCTTGTTGTGTTGAATCGGCTGTCTTCCTTCTTCTGGCAATTATCGCAATTGCCAAGACTGCTATGATAACTACTGTAGCTATAATTATGTATTTGCCCGCTTGGTTTTGCGGAGTCGTTTCTGCTGTTATGTAGGCTGTGTAGATCGGATCATGTTCTATTCGATAGCCGCTATAGTTTGGATAGGAGATTACGTAGAGATAGTTGGCTCTAGTTATATTTCCTATATTTTCTTTCGCCTTTTGCAGCATTTGTGGATGCATATGCGCAATGAACAGAGGAATATACTTCAGAATGTTCTTGTGGGTGTTTAACACTTTGTTTTTGGCGATTCCGTCAATTTGAACGGTTCTTGTTAATGCTTTGTAGACTTCATAGCTTGACTCGGTAGGGTCTGCTGTGTAGTTGTAGAGCTTATAGGTTTCCTTAGCTCCGAAGGACGTGTCAAATATTCTTTCTCCATCGTCAGAATACGTTGAAACAGTCGTGTTTGAGATGAAAACTTCGTTGTCTGTAACATTTTTTCCATCTGCAAGACATACAGTTTTGTGATCGAGCAATATGGAATTTTGGAATTCAATTATGCTCATTTTAATTTGGTTTCTTTCAATGAACTGATAGATTGTTTCATTTGAAATTTTATGGTTGTATCTGTAGCATCCTGTGGCGTTGTAATGATTATAGACCGGAAGGATGAACAATCCCCAGAAAATCCATAGGTCACGCATTTTACCAATTACATAGTTTTCAGACAATGTTGCCTTGTGCGTTGAGGGGTCTATGGTTAAGGTGTAGTTGAAGGTTAATTCATCATAGGTTGTTAGTGCAAATGGACGACTACTGTATGTGTGGTTGTCGGGAGAAATATAGGTTCTCCACCAAAGCGCAGTTAGATTGGTGTATTTCATTCCCCACGTCCACGTATAGCCATTATCTAAACTTTTTAACGGATAAATTTCTGTTTTGCTGCATAGAGATGGAAAAGTCACGTTTGGAAATAGCTGTTGTAAGTTGAAGCCTAGGCTTACAGAGGCCCACAAATTATCGTTTCTGTCAGGCGAGTCCGGATAGAGAGAATACTCCGTGTCGTTGAACGCCAAAAGCATCAAGAAGGATGAGGATACTATAGCGTCTCTGCTTTTGTTTTCGGTTTTATAATGCATAATGAACGTTTGCATAGGTATCGTCAAAAACACTTGATCGCCGAAGCTCACGTTGCATAGTCCAGTATATAGCATCTTCAATCCAAACTTGTTAACGTAGGCAGTATAAACGTATGCATGCCAATTTTTGGGAGGCGTTTGGTAGCCGTGAAGTAAAGCGTAGGCTCTAACATACTCGAAGAAGTCAATCACCTTTGCGAAGCTTTCGTTTGTAAAGTCGGACTTAAGCAGAGTTTCAGCCGCTAGACCTGTTTGAACAAATACTGAAAACTGTATAAGCATGACCAGCAGAATAGCCGCCAAATTTTTTACATATCTCATTTTTGACACCATTTTGATTTCGTAAATCAGAATAAAGCATATTCTAAAAATGTTATGTACTTTGAATAAATTTTGCGGATGAATATTTCTAGGTAGGCTATGTTTAAATATTTTAATATGACAATATTAAAATGATCGAAATGAACAAAGAAGAACTTAACGGATGCAAAATCTGCGAAGCATTAAGCGACCCAACCAGAGTAAAAATTCTAAGATTCCTCATCAGCAAATATCCCCTCCCGCAGACAATCTCGGAAATAGAGAAAATTCTTGAAAGAAAAGTTTCGGCAACAACCATATCTTTTCATCTGAGAAAACTTCGAGAAGCCGGACTGGTAACTACGAATGGACACAAGATGGGATTTAAGGCCACGAAAAAATCAATTAGAGTCGAATTTAACGGAGAAGGGATGAAAATTAAGGAGGAAAAGTAATGAAAGAAGCTATGCTTTACGAGCAGTTATCAGACAACAAGGTGAAATGTAATCTTTGCGCAAGAAGATGCACTATTGCTGATGG
>CAYOFB010000112.1:2767-3105 GCA_964403145.1 uncultured Candidatus Bathyarchaeia archaeon | reverse complement strand
ATGTTAAAGAAGTATCTTTGGATTCTCCACGCGACAACATTGACGGTAGGGACGTTTTCATTCCTAGGTTTCCTTTTACTCTGCTATCTCCTCAAGTTTCCCCTTCCAGACGCTTTAGTCATTTCAGATTTTAGCATGGTAATGCTGGGATTCGCGCTCCTTGATCCAAAATCTCTAAAGCGTGAAAAGAGATATCGGTTCCTTTTCGTCACTGCCTTAAGTGTATCCATAATTGTACTAATTTACGGCATATACCGAACCATTTCGGGCATTACAAATGTTTTTATGCCCCTCTGCATAATAATCGGGACTTCATCTACCGCCTTTAGAATCAAAAT
>CAYOFB010000112.1:316-2721 GCA_964403145.1 uncultured Candidatus Bathyarchaeia archaeon | reverse complement strand
GCAAGAAAGAGATCAATACAGTTGATAAAGTTTGAGATGGGATACTGGACGAGATGTTACGCGGTAAACCGTCTGAGAGGAAAAATCCAGTTTTGGAGTATATACGAGAGAATGTGACATTAAATAGAGTAAGAGAAGTCGAAAATGTCTTGTCTGAGTGGTGGGGCGTAGACCTGTCTGATCCTAAACAATACTTTGATTCTGTGTTGATGGAGAGTGTATACCGGGGTCATAAGGGTAGCTATAAAATTGATTCTTGCAAACTCAGGGGCATAGCCTATTTACAACTTATCTTGTACATTCTATTTGGCGAACCTAATTTTGATCCAGTCTGCGTTCTGAGCAAAGAAAACATAGCGAAGATAAAAAAAGCTTTGAAGAAACATTTTAAGGGTGACGGTTATTTTGCCCGCCTATCACTACGGTACTTAAATGTAAAGACAGGTAAACGGGTTAAGAGAACCATGTGGATAGACATAGAGCCATACATCTACCCTTTGCTAGGCGGAGAAATATTCTTCTACTGCACACTAACCGCCCTAATTGATGTGGCAAAAAGGGCGTTAACAGACAAGGAATATGACTATTTTCCCATAATGAATTGGAAAGAGGGAATAGTCGAATATTTGGTCAGCGAACTCGTCGAAAATCAATTATTTGAAGAAGATTCTCTTGGATCAGAAAGTTTGGGGAGATGAAGGATAATGTATAGAAAAGAAACAATTTTTGAGGGATATTTTTGTAGTTGCTGGGAAACCTCATATTTATCCAAGCATTATGAAATTTCCAAAAGAACAGAAGAATGGTTCAAGCAGCACCTAAAAGAACTGATCAAGAACAACCGACAGCCTAAGGAGTTTATCTTTTTTGATGATATAATCCCAAAGCAAGTATACAAAAAGCTCCTAAAGAACCCAAAAACAAAATTCCAATTCGAAATAATCGTTGAAGCAAAGGAAATCCCAAAGATAAATCATCAAATAAACCAAAATAAAAAGAAGAAATAAGTTGTATCGTCATTATGGCCAATTCCTCAAGCTTTTTCAAAATTTTTGTCACATATTTTCGGATTGGTTTTCGTTTAATCATGGTTAACCGAAAAATAATGTTGGAAAGGGCCCTTCGCTTAGGAGTTTCTCATATATTCTGCCTGGAAAATTTGATTTTTCGGCAAATACGATACTGTTATTATATAGTTGCTATGGGGTCCCCGGGTAGCCCTAGTTTGTTATATTATATGATATTTTTCTTGGGGGAAGTGACATGGCTAGGTCTGGTAGCGCGAGAACTCTCTATTTGGATAACGACCTCTGGAGTTGCTTGTTGGAGCTTGTTAAGCTGGGCTACGCGGAAAATGTTAGTCAATTGGTGAATGGGCTTTTGGCCGATGCGCTTGGAAAGCTGGATACTGCAAGTAAGCCGGAAGACTTGGACTACGAGATACTGAAGAAGAGGCATCTGAATCTTTCACGTGAGCTTGTCCGCTTGGAGAAGCATATGAAAGATTATGGCAGCGATTATCAGGCTCTAGTGGGGCTTGCGGAAGATTTTGGGCTTGATTTTGAGCGTTTAAGTAATGTCGATGAGGTGGTGCCTAAGTTAGTTAAGGAGTGGAAGGGTGGGCGTGGATCCTTACATTTGTTCATAACGTTATTGGAGAAGGCTAGGGAGAAGAAGCAGATTGAAAGTAGGCTTGATAGGTTTAGGTTGAAGGCAGAGGATAATGTACCATAAATTTTTCTTACGGGCGATCTAGTGCATAGCCGAGTGAAAGATAAGCGTTCAAGAGATTCTAAACGCTTTCCTAGACATTTGCAGTTTAGGCATTTGAGAGCTTGCCCCAAATGCGGCCATACCAAGCTGAAAATCGTGCATGATGAGAAATACCCGGTTCAAAAGGGAATCATGAGGCTTGTAATTTACCGTTGTCCTAACGGTCATGAAATCAAGCATCGCCAGCTTGTAGTCAGACAGTTTAACGTCCCGCCTAAAGAAAAGTGGGAAGGCTGGTATTAAATGGCCAAGCAATATGGAAGACCCGTAGCCACGTTCACATATTCAAGACGAATAACCAAGCTTAGACCCGGAAAAACCAGAGTTCTCAAGCTTAGAGGAAAACGTGTTAAAGTTTACTTGGAGCAGGATGGACGAACCCTCAAAATCCTTGAAGCACCCAAGGAGCTGGCGCGCCTGCTGAAACAAGCCAAGAAAGTCAAGATTGAAGACGGAAGACTAAGACCGATAATGGAGAAGACCAAAAAAGAGGCTTCAAAGGAGCACGAAGAAAAACCCAAAGAGGGACCTCAAAAGAAAACCATCACCGAGCCAGAGGAAAAGCCTAAGCCAAAGCCAAAACTGGCGCCAGCTCCAACTCCTCAAAAGCCAAAGCTACCCAAGAGAAAGGA
>CAYOFB010000112.1:0-306 GCA_964403145.1 uncultured Candidatus Bathyarchaeia archaeon | reverse complement strand
AAAAGAAGCCCATTCCTAAGCCCATCGAAAAGAAGCCTAAGCCAAAGCCAGCGCCAGCTCCTCAAAAGCCTAAGCCGCCCAAGAGAAAGGAAACGCCGAGGCCGCTTAGTCCAACTGAAAGAGAAAAAGCAAAGCTGGTTCCGGTTCCGGATAAAGGCCCTATTCCGGCTCCCTACATAGATTGGGATGCTATACCGCCATACTGCATGGTTAGAGGCGTGGAATACTATGATTATCCGACTCCTCAAGCTCCGAAAGGAATGCTTTATGAGCTTAGGGAGATGTTTCGGCGCAACCGCCGCTATC
>CAYOFB010000111.1:0-3114 GCA_964403145.1 uncultured Candidatus Bathyarchaeia archaeon | reverse complement strand
CAGCTCTAATTTTAAGACTAATAGTTTTTTTGACAGTTTCCATGAAAAACCATTTATTTACTTCTATTTCTGCATTCTTTCAGCCTTTAGTATGCCTATTTTTCACATTTCTAATATGGCAGACATTTATGCCTCTCAATATTCTACAAATTATTCTATTCATTGGCGTAGCCATTCCAATAATCTTCGCGGCAGTCTTCTTATTCATTTTTGCTGTTGACATGGTCGGGAAGGGCTCGCCTCTTCGTTTTTCAGCTTTTTCCCTCTTTAAGGCCTTTATGGCGAATTGGACTGAAGATTTGAACGAGCCTTTAGAGAGAATTTTTGAAGAGTTGGGTGAAGAGCGAGAAGTTGAGGTTAACATTTTAGCCTTTAGGGGAAAAGACGGCTACAAGGCAGCTTTAGTTGTTCCATCATTTCATCCGGGCCCCTTCAAGAATGTTGGAAGCAGTCCAATTCCATTTTTTATTCAAAAAGCTGTCTCTGAAAAGCTTAAATGTCCAGTTGCGGTTGCTCATGGCCTTTTTGGACACGAGCTTGATTTGACTTCTCAAAGGCAGAATGAAAAGGTTCTGGATGCAATTTTAAATTCTCTTCCACCCAAATCCTTCTCTTCCGAAGCTTCTTCAATGATTCGTGTAAGCGAAGAAAACGCCAGCGCGACATGTCAAATATTTGGAGACTGCGCGCTTCTAACCTTGACGTTAGCACCGAAGACTACTGAGGATTTCCCGAAAGAAATTGGTGAGCATATTTCTAAATCCGCTTCAAAGCTTGGCCTCTCTAACTTTATTGTTGTTAATGCCCATAACAGCATAAACAGCCTTGAGCAGTCTGAAGAGGAATTTAAACTCCTAAAGGTTGCTGCTTCTAGAAGCCTTGAAGAAGCCCTAAGGAACAAGCCTAAACCATTGAAAGTTGGAGCTGCCAAGTTAAATCCAATGGAATATGGGATATATGAGGGCATGGGGCCAGGCGGAATAGTGGCCTTAGCAATCGAGATTGATGGCCAAAAATGCGTTTACGTTGTTTTTGATGGTAATAACATGATTTCTGGTCTCAGAGAGAAAATTCTCAATGGCCTAAAGGACTTTGAAATAGCTGATGGGGAAGTTATGACAAGTGATACGCATGTTGTTAATGGAGTGGTTTTGAATAAGCGCGGCTATCATCCAGTCGGAGAGGTAATGGATCATGAGAAAATAATTAGAATGGTTAAGAAAGTGGTTTCTAAAGCTTTTAAGGAAATGGAGCCAGTAAGTGCTGGCTGGCGAACCGTTAAGGTTCCGTCTGTTAAGGTTATTGGTGAACGTCAAATCGAGATTATGGGAATTGTTGCCCATAAAGCTGCCGGAAGGGCGAAAAAAGCGGCTTTAACAATTTTTCCCATAACGGGATTAGTATTAATTGGCTTACTAATGGCCATTTAGCACTAAACTAAAATATGGCAACCCTTCAATTATCTGTTCTATCTCATTACTGATTGAGGAGAGTTCACTTGATTAGAGAAATTAGAATTCACGGTCGAGGGGGGCAAGGCGGGGTAACCGCCGCCGAATTAATAGCTAGAGCAGCCTACAAGGAGGGAAAATGGGTTCAAGCCTTTCCGTATTTTGGTGCTGAAAGGAGAGGCGCGCCTGTAAAAGCTTTCGCAAGAATAAGCGACGATCCGATACTTATTCGAAGCCAAATTTATAATCCAGACTACGTTATAGTATTGGATGAGTCGCTTCTTGAAGTAGCCAATGTGACTGAAGGCTTGAAAAAGGATGGAGTAATCATAATTAACACTAGGAAGAAGCCTTCTGAAATTGACTTGGCTGGTTATAGAGTTGCTACTGTGGACGCAACTGGAATTGCCTTGGAACTTGGCCTTCTTGTCGCGGGCCTTCCCGTTGTGAATACCGCTATGGTCGGCGCATTTGCGAAGGCGACGGGAGAAATCAAAATAGAAAGTGTTATCGAATCCATTAAGGAAGAATGGCGCGGTGCTATCGGAGAAAAGAATGCTAAGGCTGCGGTTCTTGCCTATGAAAGACTTATTAAAGGATGGAAAAATGAAGAGGTGAAAGTGATTTGAGAGCTGAACGAATTATGAAATCTTTCCTTCATATTCATTTTCATTTCTCTTATGTAATTCAAGGTCATTTAAAGGTGAATTTTAATGCAGAAATTAGAAGTTAAAATTCCAAAATGCCGCAAGGACTTGCCAATAACTCCTCTTTCAGTTCCAACGGTTGGAAGCATGGGAAAAACTGGAGATTGGAGAACCTTCAAGCCCATAATTGACTATTCTAAGTGTAAACGTTGTTTATGGTGCTGGATTTACTGCCCAGAAGGCGCCATAGAACGAGGAGAGGATGACACGCCGAAGATTGACTATGATTACTGTAAAGGATGCGGAATATGCGCCGAAGTATGTCCGCTTAAGGCTATAGAAATGGTGAGGGAGAAGTAGCATGACTCAAGTTATAATTGACACAGCAAACCACATTGCCGCTTACGCGGCGAAAGCAGCCAGAGTTAAAGTGGTGGCAGCCTATCCGATTACTCCTCAAACTACTGTTGTTGAGAAAATTGCCGAGTTTGTTGAAAGCGGCGAAATGGACGCCGAATACATTCGAGTTGAATCTGAGCATAGCGCAATGGCCGCATGCGTAGGCGCAGAAGCAGCCGGAGTTAGAACTTTCACGGCTACTTCGGCGCATGGCTTAGCCTTAATGCATGAAGTTTTACATTGGGCTTCCGGCTCAAGGCTTCCAATAGTCATGGCGGTTATTAACCGTGCAATGGGTGCGCCGTGGAGCATTTGGCCTGACTTCAGCGATTCACTGGCTCAGAGAGATACTGGATGGATACAATTCTATTGCGCAGACAACCAGGAAGTTTTCGACACCATACTTCAAGCATATAAAATCTGTGAAGACAAACGTGTGCTCTTACCCGCCATGGTTTGCTCAGAAGGCTTTATCCTTTCCCATACATTCATGCCAGTTACGACTCCAGAACAAGAGGAAATTGATGATTTTCTACCGCCCTACGAGCCCGGATGGGTTCTGGATGTTAATAATCCGCTTTCACATGCCAATTTGGTCTCTCCGGAGTGGTATATGG
>CAYOFB010000110.1:0-3144 GCA_964403145.1 uncultured Candidatus Bathyarchaeia archaeon | reverse complement strand
AAACGAACACCAAGTAATAGGCAAAGTAATACTCATAATACCAAAACTTGGATGGGTAAGCATATACCTAAAAGAATTCGCAGCCAACGCCTACACCTTCATAACGCAGACGCTTCCAACAGCAATAACCCAAAACGCCACGACCATACTAACAAAAAGCCTCCCAATAACCCTAATCCTCACATTTTCCGCCTACGCATGCTTACTTTTCACATATAAAAAACATGAAAAGGAGAAAGAAACATGAAAAGATTACTGACAACGCTAGCCCTAATAATAATTACGTTAATGGCGACAGGCTACAGCTATGCCTGCCAAAACGGCGGAATCCACATAAACTGCTACTGCCACTGCTACTGCAACGTAAAATTCACACAAGTAATCACATGGGACAACGAAATAGAAAAGGACGTAGCCGCCATAACCGCCACAATAGAAGGCTGTAACGACGACACAATAGAAGCCTACATAACAAACGGCTACCCATGCTACACTGCCTACATAAACTACACAATCAAAAACATAGGCTGCAAACCAATCCACTTCAACAGCCTAACCATAATCAACCCCAACCCAGAAGCCCTAGAAATAACAACAACAAATCACACATGCACATGGCTATCACCATATGAAACAGTTCAAGGAACAACCACAATCCATATACTTCAGCAAGCAAAAGAAGACTGGCAGTATCAATTCCAAATAAAAATAGGCATAGAATGCAGACAAGAACGCTACCCGCGAACAATAGGATTCTGGAAGAATCAATTCGCTAAGGCTTTGTTTAGAAGAGGAAGATTAAGAATACCCGCAGCAACACTTGAGCACTATTTAGATAGAATATCAAGTCAATCTGAAATATTCGACTTTACCGGAAGCCGCCGAGAAAAATTCTGGCAAGCACTGAAAATATTGAGTCCATGGATTCATTCAAGCATGGAAGCAAAACTTAAGGCGCAACTGTTGGCGTTATGGCTAAACTACGTGGCAGGATGGACCGAAGGCTACAAATACAAGGGAATGACTGCTTGGCAAATAATACAGGGCTCAGAAGAAGCTCTGCTAGGACATCAAACAAGCAATTATGAATACTGGAAGGATATGTGCGACGGCTTTAACAATTTAGGAGGGTGGTGAAATGAGAAGATATAGAAGAAATAACTCGATCAACAAAACGATGGGAATAACCTTCATACTATTGATGTTTATCGTAGGTATAGCTGGCTACAGCTACTCCCACTGGACAAAAACCATCAATATCCATGGAACAATAACAACTGGTACATGGGAAGAAAAAATTGCAAGCATCCGCATAATGAAAACCTTAAACGGCTCCTTCACAAACGCAACAACAGGTGAAGACATCTCAACACCGACAAATCTAGTCCATGTAGGAACAAATGAAAGCGCAGGCTGGCCAACAAAATTCCAACTAATAATAACGGTTGAAAATAATGGCACAGTCGACACAGACAACGTAGTCGCAGACATAATTCTAAACCCAGTTGAACCAATAAACTATACAGCAAGCCAAGGCACAGTCGAATGGTACAAAAACATAACTTACAACGGAGAATTCGTCAAAAACTACCTCAACTGGACAATAGGCATACTCCACCCAAATGAAAGAGCCACCCTAGAAATATGGATACAAACAGTAAGAAACCCATCAAGAAAATATGAACCAACAAGTGAAAATCAAACAATAGAAATCAACAGGGGCGCCAATTTAACTGCAACTTCAGAATTAGGAACACTCTTTGCAGGAACAGAAGCCATAATCCTCACAATAGTAGATGACGGTATTCTCGGAAATAACCTGGCAATAATAATGCCTACACTGCCATATTCTACGCCTTGGGCAAGCGACACAAAATATAGCCCTTAGATTCTTCGCATAATATGTAACATTTAGAAGTAAAGCATTTTATAATGGGAGCAAGATTTAGTAACCACAGAAATGGGTTGCAATAAGACATGAAAAATGTAATTAGAAAAGTAAAAATGCTGCTCGGCTTTTTCGTAGTCCTAACTTTCATATCAATCCTAACCTTAACGCTTACGCATCAAACTCCAATAGAAAAAAACCAAACAACCATCCTATGTACATATAAAAGCAAGGCAACATACGATTACACAGCAATACTAAAACCCAACATGATATACAACAACAAAACAATTCTAAAACCCGGAGAAGGCCCCATCTATACGAAAATAACGAAGAAAATCAATCTTACACTAACATATAACTTCGAGTCATCTCTACCAGCTGAAACAGAAATAACCTACAGTCTAAAGGCAATTCTCGAAACGTCGGCATGGACTTATCAGCTATACTCAATACCATCAACAAAGACAAATCACATACCAATTACAATAGAGCTAAATCCAATAAACAAAACAGAACTGGACGCAATTAAAAATAGACTTGACTCAGAAACAGGCGTAACTTCAACCCAGTACACCCTCCAAATATACCCAACCTTTATCATCGAAGCCAACACCACTGAAGGAACAATAAACCAGATATTCAATCCAACACTAACCGTAGAATTTGAAAAAACAGAGAAAGGCCAAGTTATCCTAATTGAAAACTTGAATCAGGCAAAAAGCGGTTCGTTAACCCGAACAGAAACCATAATTCTTCAAGAAGTAATAAACCAACGCTATGCATCCTACATACTATCCGCAGCATCAATAACTGGATTGGCAATATCCACATATCTATATGCACGCAATAGACCTCCCCCAACTCTTGAAAACAAACTTGAGAAGATATTAAGTCCCCATAAAGATTTGGTGGTGGAAACTGTACAACAAAACCTTCCAAGAGAATCAAAGATAATAAACGTCAACTCGATGGACGACATTAGAAAAATATCCGAAATACTCGCCAAACCCATACTACTAATCAAAGAGCCAAAACCCACACTTATAGTAATAGACCAAAACATAGTTTACGAGTATAAAATCAGCTTGGAAAAATGAAAAAGTTTATGTTAAAGACAATTTCCCATAATGAATTGGCGATGAGGCTTCTATTGGCTTAGCCCTTTCCCGCCGGCAATTCCATGCAGACGGACCCAGCTGAGAAAGGCGCCAGACAGCGTCTAACGATGAAGGAGGGTTTACCCAGGCATGGAA
>CAYOFB010000109.1:0-3151 GCA_964403145.1 uncultured Candidatus Bathyarchaeia archaeon | reverse complement strand
AGAGTTGGAAGCGCTGCAGCCTTCAATATTTTACGCTACAGGATAAGCGATGTAATCTTAGTAGATATATCTGAAAATCTGGCAGTCGGCGAAGCGAAAGACATGATGCAGGCGGCGCCAGCCCTAGAATTCGACGGGAAAATAAAAGGAACAAGCGACTACAGCGACATAGAGGGCTCAGAACTTGTAATAGTTACGGCGGGCCGAGCTAGGCAGCCAGGAATGACAAGGCTTGAACTCATGAATGAAAATGCGAAAATAGTTCGATCCATTGTAAGAGAAGTTGCAAAGTATGCGCCTGATTGCAAGCTTATGATGGTTACCAATCCTGTTGATGTAATGACTTACGTAGCCTATAAAGAGTCTGGATTTGAAAGAAACCGTGTTTTCGGAATGGGCAATCTTCTAGATACTATGCGTTTCCGCGCCTATATCGCCTCAGAACTAAACGTTTCTAGGGAAGATGTCCGCGCTTTAGTAATAGGCGAACACGGCGACTCCATGGTTCCGCTCATTGAATATGCAAGCGTATCGGGCATACCAATAACAAAACTGCTTAGCAAAGAGCAAATAGACAAAATAGTAAGGCTTACAATTTCTTCGGGCGCTGAAGTAATCAAACTTAAGGGCTCAACCATCTTCGCGCCAGCAGTAAACATAGCAATCATGGCAGACGCCATAATAAAGGGCAGAAACAGAGTGATGAGCGTATCCACCTATCTTCAAGGAGAATACGGCTTCTCCGACGTGGCAATAGGCGTCCCAGTAATTCTCGGCAGAAACGGTATAGAAAAAATTTTGGAACTTGAACTATCGCCAGAATCGAGAAGACGCTTTGAAAAATCAGTTTCAATAATAAAGGAGGCAATTAAGAAACTGAAAAACTGATTCTAGGCGGTATTCTTATGAATAACAGGGAAGGAAAAGAAATAAGATTACGCCCTATAGGAATTATCGACAAAACCGATAGAGAAGACGTTATGAAGATAACGATCTATCCTGAATACGCCGAGGGCCTTGACGGAATTGAAGAACTGGACTATATCTATATACTTTACTGGATGAATAGGCTCAGCGAAACTGACAGAAAAATACTGAAAGTTCATCCTAGAGGCGATGTAAATAAGCCTTTAAGAGGAGTTTTCTCTCTAAGAAGCCCTATGAGGCCAAATCCGATAGGATTAACCAGAGTAAAGCTCGTAAAAAGAGAAGGCAACATCTTATACGTTAAAGGGTTAGACGCCCTACCTAAATCTCCAGTAATTGACATCAAAAGCGGCTAAATTTAAGCGGAATTGGTGGACCGGGCGGGATTTGAACCCGCGACCTCCGCCTTGCGAAGGCGGCGTTCATGCCAAACTGAACTACCGGCCCTCAATTATTATCCTTAATATCTGCATACTAATCAGAATTGTATAATGATAATTTGGTTAAATAAGTGATTTTAGTTTTATAAATAGGGGTTAAGTAGGCAGTCTTTTATTCGCGGTGTGGCTCAATTATGGTTTTTATTTCTTCGAGGCTTTTGTCGAGTGTTACAACGTCCTTTACAGCCTTTACTATTCCGACGGGGATGTCTATTTGAACTTTTCCAAGGAATGGCTTTTTGTAGCCTAATGTTTCGATTGCTGTGTCTGAGAGATTTATGCAGAGATGTGTAACTGTCCAGTTTGTTGTGTCAATTTCTATTCCGGCGACTTCGCCTAGCACTTGCGCTTCCGCGTCTATGACTTTCTTGCCGTTTAGGGCGTCTGGACGCATAGCTTCACCTCCTCTAACTTTAGGGGAAATAAAGTTAGGTGTTTCACATATAAAAGTTCGACTAAACATTAAAGGGAGATAAAATAGTATTACTTTTCAAATTTTCCTGATTAACGAGTAGGCTAAAGTTCTCTTCTTTTTTGGTGAATGCTCTTTTAATTGATTGCATGATGAGCCAGCACATCAATATGACTATTCCGCCTACTAGACAGTAGATTGCCCAGTCAACCAGCTTCATCTTTAATCCAGTATCAATTACTTGTGTAGACAGCATGGCCATGTAAATGGCTAATGCAATGCATAAAACTGAGACTGCGATGATTGCCGCCTCAATATTCAACTATTTTCCCTTCAAACCCTAATGGAGAGTATTCGAAAAGTGTTATGAATCAAGAATTCTGATTTAGGCAACATGTTTGAAGGTAAAAGTTAAGAGTGTAAGCTGCATAGTTGTCAAAGTTGAGGGCTTTAAATGGAAAGATTCGATGTAGTTATTGTTGGCGCTGGTACGGCTGGATGTATGGCTGCAAAGACGGCTGCGGAAAAGGGCTTAAATGTCTGCTTAATTGAACGTAAAAAATCACATGATATTGGGCGGAAAATTTGTGGAGACGCCATAGGTAAGCATCATTTTGACGAGCTAGGCTTAGCGCCGCCTAGCGGAGAAGAACTAGAAAGGAAAATTTTAGGCGTTAAAATCTTCTCTCCGGACGAGAAGGTTTCTTTTACTGTAGTTGGCGAAGGACTGCATGGATATCTGATTAATCGGTATCTTTTCGGTCAGAGACTTCTGAAAATGGCTCTGGATTCTGGAGCTACACTTTTAGACTCTACTCATGCCTTGGAGCCAATTATTGAAAACGGCTCCGTAGTAGGCGTTTCAGCTAAAAATTTGGCTTCCGGCGAAAAGATGAAGGTTCTGGGCAACATCACAATTGATGCGAGTGGCTATACTGCCGTTTTACGCAGTAAATTGCCTCCGGAAATAGGAGTCGACCAGAAAATCGATAAAAGCGAAGTTGAAGCCTGCTATAGAGAAATAAGAGAGCTTAAAAATGAAATGGATGATTCAAACTTCTGTCAGATATACCTAAATCAGGCAATTGCGCCGGGAGGCTACGTCTGGATTTTTCCAAAAAAGGACAAATACGTGAATGTTGGATTAGGCGTTGCAATGAAGGGAAGGTTTCCAAATCCCAAACAGCGGCTGTATGCAAATGTTTTGAATCAGAAAATGTTTGAAAACTCAAGAATAGTTGATGGAGGCGCATGGTTCGTCCCAACTCGACGGCCGCTCTACTCAATGGTTGGAAACGGCGTAATGGTCATCGGCGATGCCGCATGTCAAGTTAATCCTATTCACGGCGGAGGAATAGGCCCCTCGATGACT
>CAYOFB010000108.1:0-3163 GCA_964403145.1 uncultured Candidatus Bathyarchaeia archaeon | reverse complement strand
TGCTTAGCATAAAAATTGAGCATTGGATTGAAACTGGAAAGCATAAGGAGGAGGCAACCATAAAATATCCATTTGATTACGACTTGGCTGGCCGCAACGTTCTCATCGTTGATGATATAGCTGACACGGGAAAAAGTGTTGTACTCGCCAGCAAACATATATCCGAAAACTGTAAGCCTCGCGAGCTGAAAACGGCTACTATGCAGGTGATACCCGCAACATCCATGATAATTCCCGACTATTATGTTGATGAAGTTAAGGAATGGACATGGTATATGTATCCATGGAATTTCACTGAGGATATGATTAACCTCACAATGAGAATAATTGATGAGAAGCCTGATGAAAAGTGGGATTTGAGGTCTGTTGCCGAAAAGTTTAGGGAATGCTATGGCGTGGAGTTTCCAATGGGCGTGCATAGGGAAATTTTGGAAGAGATGGTTTTGAGGGGAAAAGTGAGCAAGATTGATGATTGTTATGTGAAAAGTCTAGCTAAAACTTAACAATAATAAAATGGGAATTTTGCTACCATTCCTCTTCTTCTTCCCATTCTTCCTCTTCTTCCCAGTCTTCTTCCTCCCAGTCTTCCTCCCATTCCTCTTCTTCCTCAAACTTCAAGCCTTTCCACCTCCAAGCTATACTTGTGCTGCGAATGCCAATTCATCTCAAGGAACATATGGGTTTTTTAAGCATTTCGCTAAACATCACAATTCACTGTCTAATTATCTTAGCTGTCAAGCTCGCCTCAGGCGTCTCCATGCCCAGCTTCATGTATGCCCAGCACATGTTAGGAGAATTATGCGCAGCGCCGACATTTCCTTTCTTGTCTACCGCTATCAAGCCCATAAAGTTAACTTGATTAGCTATTCTCCTATTGACAAGTTTGATAGCTTCTTCGACGGCTGTTTGAGCATCCATTTTTCGCATGTATTCGCAGACAGTCTTCGCCAAGACCAGCCTTATGGCTATTTCCCCTATACCTGTTGCTGAGCATGCGCCAGCCTCATTATCGGCGTAGGTTCCGCATCCTATGAGTGGAGAGTCCCCTATCCTTCCCGGAAGCTTTAGAGTCATTCCTCCAGTTGAGGTTGCAGCCGCAACATTTCCATGCTTATCTAAGGCTACGGCGCCTACAGTTTCATAGGCGAAAAGATTTGGATTCTTCTCTATGAGTTCGTGAAGTTTCAGCAAGTAGTTGACTTGACCCTTTAGCAGTTTCTCTTTTAGATTTTTCCAGTATTTCAGCCTAAGCTCCGTTATGGGATTGGTTCTTTCCAAATTGAAGATTTCAGCCAGTTTTTCTGCGCCTTCGCCTATGAGAAAGACATGGTCTGTCTTTTCCATAACTATTCTAGCCAGTTTTACTGGATTCTTCAAGTCCCTTAATAGGCCAACTGCTCCAGCCCTTAACGTTTTTCCATCCATTATAGAGGCTTCCATTTCAACTCGCTTGTCTATGGTGAGGGTCGAACCTTTTCCGGCATTGAAAACCTCGTTGTCTTCCAAACATATTACTGCTATTTCAACAGCATCGAGGGCGCTGCCTCCAGCCGCTAATATCTTGAATCCTTCGAGGGCTGCATTTTTAACTCCTTCAATTCCCGGTTTCTGCCTTTCCGGATGCCATGTTCCCGCGCCACCATGCACAACAATTACTGGCCTAGGCATGCTTTCACCGGCAAATTTGAGGATTATATGAATGCGTTTTCGAGAATTTAAGGCTAATCATTTAGAGTAGACTATTTAATGTAATTAGTACTTCTGCGGCTGACTCTATATCTTTAAGCCTCACGCGTTCGTTTCGAGTGTGGCAGGGGTAAAGCTCACCCGGCCCGAATAATACTGTGTCGCATCCAGCCAGATAATGAAGGTTTACGGCATCGTTCCATGAGGGCATTTCAGAAAAAACTATTTTTAATCCGGCCTTTTCCACGGCTTGTCTAAGAATGTTGGCTGTTTCTCCGCTTATGAATCCGTTGTAAATTTCTTTTACAGTTAACTCCGTCCTATTCGAGCATATCTGCTTAACATTCGCCAGAACTTCTTCCGCCTTTACATGTGGCCTAAACATGAATTCGACACGTATTTCGCAGTTTTCCGGAATAACGTAGTCCTCTTCACTTCCTCCCTTCATAAATTGGACTGAAATGGTTACGTCTTTAAGTTTCTTAAATTTCTCTATTATCTTGATGCATTTTTCTATAGCGTTCTCTCCCTTCTCTGGGTTGGCTCCATGCGCAGCTACTCCTCTAACTCTAATTCTCGCCTCCAATCCGCCATGCTGAACGTTTGCTATTGTTAGGTTTGTCGGCTCCATAACCACGGCTTTTTTGGGCTTATATTTTTTGCAGAAGTTTTCTGAACCTTTTCCACCTTCCTCCTCATCATAGAAGAGGGCTACTCCAAAATTGAGCCTTTCTATTCTTTCTAGGGCTAGAAGAATGGCGGTCATGCTGGCTTTTGCATCGCAAACTCCAGTTCCATAGGCATATTCGCCGTCGAAGGAGAATGGAGCCAAAACCCTAAACGTGTCAAGATGAGTAGCTACAATAAAGTCTTTCTCTGGCGAGAGCAAAACGTTTAATTCATCCATAAAAGCGTCATAGCCGAGCTCCTTCAAATAAGCAAGGATATATCTCGCCAGTTTCTCCTCCTTTCCAGAAGGAGACTCGATCTCAACTAAAGCCCTAAGAATTGAAAGCGTGTCCATAAAGAGGATTTTTAAATTTCTAAGATAAAAGCATTCAATGTGAAAATCAGAAATGTGAAGGCCAACGACATCAATATATTTGCTAGACTATACTGTAAAGCCTATAAGGGACTCGAAGAATACGCTTACACGAGAGAAAGGGACATAAAACGATATTTTAAGTGGCTACTCTCAAGAGATCCAAACGGCTTTTTCATAGCGGAACTAGAAGAACCAGTTGGCTTTGTTGCATGCGACACAAACTGGTTTAGCCCATTCGAAAAAGGCCCAATAGGCGAAATCCATGAACTATTTGTACATCCAGAATATAGGGGGCAGGGAATAGGAAGCACGCTTGTAGGGAAAGCCATAGAATACGCAAAGAGCAGAAATAGAAAAATGGCGGGTTTATGGGTTGGAGTAGAAAATTATGGCGCAAAAAAGTTCTATAGAAAACTAGGGTTTAGAGAAACA
>CAYOFB010000107.1:0-3204 GCA_964403145.1 uncultured Candidatus Bathyarchaeia archaeon | reverse complement strand
TTCACTTTTGATTGCAGCCTACACTGGACAGTTCGATTATGTTTTAAACCTTATAGAGGGCATTATAGAGTCTGCAGCAATAGGCTTTTAGAAGAGACAATCTTATCTATATCCAACGAAAATATTGTCAGAAAGGAGGAAAAATAATGCCTATAATAAATAGTTTAGACGCTGAAAAAGAGGCAATACTGCATGCAGCCAAGCTTATGCTTGTTTCGGCAAGAACCGCCCCAAAAACAGGTGGAGTCGACGATGTTTTAACCGCAATTGTTTATGGCGAGGAAAAAGAGAGATTGGCGGCTGAAATGGAGAAAATAGCAGAAGAAAGGCAAATTCCGGGATTTAACCGAGACGCAAAAAATGTGCACGATTCAGAAGTAGTTGTACTCATCGGGGTAAGAGGAACTAAAAGCTTTGGTCTCAATTGTGGAGGATGCGGCTACAAATCATGTAAAGAGTTTGAGGAAGCCACGAAAAAGTTAGGTCAAGACTTTCTGGGGCCAAATTGCATATTCAAGCTTTTAGATTTAGGGATAGCCCTAGGGTCGGCTGTGAAGACGGCGAGTTTACTTAACGTCGATAATAGAATTATGTATAGGATTGGGGTTGCTGCCAAGAGGCTCGGTATGCTTCCCGAGGCAAGCGTGATTATGGGAATTCCAATGTCAGCTAAGGGTAAGAGCATATATTTTGACCGTAAATAGGCTGTTATCCATATTTTCTTTTAATCCAGTTTTCTAGGCCTTCATCCCTCATTTCTTCAAGTCTTCTGATGCATTTTTCTCCGAAAAGTTCATGCTCTCTTAAAGTTTTTGCATGGAAACTCTTCGCATTGAAAAAAGAAGTCTATGCCTTTCTCTATGCAGCATTTTCTTACTGGGCAGTCAGTCCATCCGTCGCCTGCTCGGCAATTTCCTCCTCTACAGTACACTTGGGTTGAAAGCCACTCCAAGCCTTTACGTAATTGACCATAATCGCAGATGCCATATTTTTCTGCAATAAACTTCAATTCTGGATTTTTATCTAAAATTTCTAGAAGGTTTTTGGCTGACTCCCTTATTTTTCCCTGTATGCCAGTCGCATGTTGGGCAGTATTCTCCGCAGTATCCAACATAACGCTGAAATTTTTCACCCAAACCTAGCCCTCAGTTTAGAGTTAAATTATAATGTTTATAACGGTTTTGAGAGTAAAATAAAGGGGGTGCAGAAAATGGTTAAGGTAGCTGACGCTGAAAGGGCCAGGAAGCCTAAAATTCCGAAAAAGAGGATAGTTGCAAAACGTAGAAGGAAGAAGAAATAGCACTTGGCATTTTGGATTTGGCGCATAACCCTTAAAAGTAAACTTGCCATTCCATATTTCACAATTAAGGTCAGAAGGAGAGTTTAAGGTTCATATGGCAAAATTCAAAATAGTGCTTTCAGACCCAGAAACCGGAAAAGCACAAAAAATAGAACTTGAAGAAGCAAAGGCTGTTCCACTAATAGGCAGAAGAATAGGGGAAATAATAGATGGAACAATTCTAGGTCTGTCAGGCTACAAAATCCAAATAACCGGCGGAACAGACAAAGATGGATTCCCAATGCGGCCCGACATCCATGGAGGAGTACGAAGAAGAGTCATAGTCAGCAGCGGCCCAGGCTTTAAGCCTAAAAGAAAGGGAGAAAGAAGAAGAAAAATGCTCAGAGGAAACGTAATAACTGAGGAAATAGTTCAAATTAACATGAAAATTGTAGAAAAACCGAAAACAAAAGCCAGAAAAGAAGAGACAGAGGAAAAAGAGAAAACCGAAGAAAAGAAAGAAACATCGAAAGAAGAAAAACCCCAAGAAGAAGAGAAAAAGCCTGAAGGTGAAAAAACCGAATGAAACAGCTGCCAAGACAGCCAGAATGCAATATAGGAACAATAGGCCATGTTGACCATGGAAAAACAACCTTAGTCCAAGCCATAACTGGAGTCTGGGCGGCGCGCCACAGCGAAGAGCTAAAGAGAGGAATAACAATCAAGCTTGGATACGCCGACGCTCCGATCTATAAATGCCCAAAATGTCCGCCGCCACAATGCTATACTACTGAACCAAAATGTCCCCATTGCGGTTCAGAAACCGAATTCCTACGCGCAGTAAGCTTCGTAGATGCGCCGGGTCATGAGGCGTTGATGGCGACCATGCTTTCAGGGGCGGCGGTAATGGACGGAGCATTACTTGTCATAGCGGCTGACGAGCCGTGTCCGCAACCGCAAACAAGAGAGCATCTGGCAGCCATCGAAATTGTCGGCATAAAGAATATAGTTGTAGTCCAGAACAAAATAGATGTTGTCAGCAAGGAACGGGCATTAAAAAGCTATGAGGAAATTAAGGCTTTCATTAAAGGAACAATTGCAGAAAACGCTCCAATAATACCTATATCCGCCCAACAAAAAGTAAACATTGACGCTTTGCTTGAGGCTATGGAAAATAATATTCCAACTCCAAAAAGAGACCCAACGAAGCCTCCAAGAATGTATGTTGTCCGCTCATTTGATGTAAACAAGCCCGGAACGCCCATAGAAAAACTTAAAGGAGGAGTCATAGGCGGAACAATACTGCAGGGAAAATTCAAAGTAGGCGAAGAAATCGAAATTAGGCCTGGAGTCCGCCTAGAAAAACATGGAAAACCATACTACGAACCGCTCTACACAGAAATAACAAGCCTCCAAGCTGGAGGAAGAAATGTTGAAGAAGCCTACTGTGGAGGTCTAGTAGGAGTAGGAACGCTTCTAGACCCTTCCCTGACAAAGGCGGACGGCCTAATAGGAAATCTGGTTGGAAAGCCAGACACTCTACCGCCGACGCTAGATGAATTAACGCTAGAAATACATTGTTTCGAAAAGGCGGTAGGAACAAAGGAGCTAATTGAGGTTGAGAAGGTGAAGGTTGGCGAGACGTTGCTGCTTGATGTTGGAACAGCCATAACAGTAGGCGCAGTAACGTCAGTAAAAGGAGAAAATGCAACCCTAAAACTTGCTAGGCCAGTATGTGCAGAAGAGGGAGGAAGAGCAGCCGTAAGCAGAAAAATAGCTGGAAGATGGCGACTAATAGGATACGGAATAATAACCTAAAAGAGAATTAATTTTCTCCATTATCCTAAAAAGAGTAATATGAGGTTACGTTAACTACTAATATGGACATACAAATGGGTGATAGACGAATATTCGTCATCCAAAAA
>CAYOFB010000106.1:0-3294 GCA_964403145.1 uncultured Candidatus Bathyarchaeia archaeon | reverse complement strand
GATGATTTTAATCGAGTCTAACTGTTCCCGAACATTCAATTTAGGAGACGAAGCCATCTTATCATGCAATCTGAGTTTGCTGAAAAAATATAACAAATACAGAATAACCGTTATCTCCCCCCTACCAAAAGTAACAAGCATACTTCACGGAGTCAAATGCATACATAATTTTTATGCACTAATAAATGAGAGAAACAAATATACACGAAACTTGAAGGCTTTATGGCTAGCATTCAGACTTCTA
The DNA here is from genome assembly GCA_964403145.1 of uncultured Candidatus Bathyarchaeia archaeon. Classification (GTDB taxonomy): domain Archaea; phylum Thermoproteota; class Bathyarchaeia; order Bathyarchaeales; family WUQV01; genus CAYXFE01. The sequence continues at coordinate 3,050 of CAYOFB010000106.1, read as the reverse complement.
CTTAATGCGTGGAGAATAAGAAAAGGGAAAAAACCTATACTGCTTAATCCCGCTGAACTGAAATTTCTACATGCATTCCACAAATGCAACGCATTTCTGATAGTAGGAGGCGGAATAATAAGAAATTCCGCCTGCTTCTTCTCAAGCAACGCTTCTGGACTATTCCCAAAATGCATCGAAATTCTTATCGCAAAAATGTTCAGAAAACCCGTTTTCGTCGGCGCCCAAACCATAGGCCCCTTTGAAAAAACAAACCCATGTTCCATATGGGGCAAGCTACTAACCCGTTTTGCACTAAATAAAGTTGATGTCTTAACAGTAAGAGAGCAATACTCCAAAATGCTTCTACAGAAAATCGGAGTTAGAAAAAATGTGAAGATTACAATCGATGAAGCCTTTATTTCCGAAGCCACAGACCAAAAGAAAGCTAAAGAAATACTCTTACACGTCGAAAATTTTGACATCAAAAAACTCAGAGAAGAAGGCAAAATAATCGTCGGAGTAAGCCTAAGAGCATGGACTATGACAAAAGAAAGAAAAATACTCAGAAAAAAACTACTAGAAGCTCTTAAAATCATCTCAAAAGATGGAGGATACCATTTCGTTTTTATCCCTACACAAGTAAGTATTCATTTACCGCGTATCGTAAATTCCGCGAAAAAAGTCATTACCAGCAAAGTCAAAGAAGAACACTGCACCTTTATTAGGCATCCATACAGCTGGCATGAAATAAAAGCATTTTTTGGATTAATGGATGTCGTAATAGCAGTTTCATTTCATTCAGCCGTCTTTTCGCTTTCTATGAACGTACCCACACTAGGACTTTACGAAGGAGAATACTACCGAATGAAAATTGGAGGAATATTCAACCTTATCGGAATGGATAATTTAGCATTAAATGCATCAAAAGAGCATGTCAGCGAAATAGTTTCAAAATTTAAGGATTTAGTGGCGAGAAAAGATGAAATTAGAAAGCTTCTCACTAAAATAAACAATGTGTTACAGAAGGAATGTTGCTATGCTTGCAGAAAATTGATTAAAACTCTAAAGTGAACAAAAGCAACGTCAGAACTGATATTATTATAAATCTCTTCTTTTCTTCTTTCTATTTCATCCGTATTAAAACATAGATTTGATTTCACCTATAATCGCCTTAACCAAACCTCTAGCATCCTTATCAATAACCAGTAAAACAGCAAAATATATTGCCCCTGCTATAAGCGTATACAATAGAACAGTTGAAATTCTAGTTGGATGCTCGATTAACAGAAGAAATCCCGTCATAATGGCTGACGCAAACGAATAGTTTAATATGCTTTTCCATGGAAACTTAAAGTTTAACGTATCCCTTGCCAGTAATATTCTAATTACTAAAAGGAATACTTCTGCAATTACCGATAATGCTGCTAGATAAAGGGCAGACGCTACAGGATCTGAACCATGAAATGCAAGGATAAAGTATAAGGTAGGTAGGACAATTAAAGCTTTGACGTAAGGCAGTGTGAAAATCTTAAATATTTTGCTGTGGACAAGTTCTTTTAGCGGGATTCTAGCTTCTAAGTCAAATTTTTCGGCACTAAAAATTATTGAATCAAGAACTTGAGAAATGCTCAAAGCCAGTATGGATGGAGCCAATAAGCGCAAAACAGGAGTTGCAACCGAATAATCGATTAATTCGCCAGCAACTTTGCCTTTTCCAAGAATTGTTAGGAATGAATCTGCAAGCACCACGGCGCCAACAGTCATGGGTATTGCGAACATGAAGAACAGCTTAAATGATTCTGAAATGTCTTCAGATTTTTGCTTCATGAGAAGCCTCGGATATAGAGCGAAAACAAGAAATAGTGTGTAGCTTATAACGCTGGCTATCTGAAATGCTGCTCCATAGTAAGCTCTCGCCTCTAACCCTACTTCCTCGCCACAGACTATGATGAGTAAAAGCGTAGAGAAGGCGGCTATTCTTTGACCAACGATATTGTATAAGTTAGCAACCGAACCCTTTACCCATTCTTTGACATACGACCATTTAATTTTTCCATGCAAAAACTTTCTGCTAGCATAAAGATATACTAAAAACTGAACAAAGAAAGCACTTATAAGAGCCAGCATAGCACCGTAAAGCCCCATTCCCGCATTCATAATGAGCCAATAGCCAAGAATTACCCTAGTCATTTCTTCAATTAGCAGTCCATAAGCTAAAATTTCTATTTTAACAGTTCTTAATATTGGCTGAAAAGCTAAGAGCAAATAAATTTCCAATATCTGAATGGACGCCAATAGATATATGGGAAGATAATTTGGGCTTATATGAAGAAATGGAAGCAAAAACGGTATAAAAATAACATAAAATATCACTGAACCTATTCCAAAAAGCAAGTTTGCAAAGACTCCTGTTTTGGCTGAGTCTTTGTATCCTCTGGCGAAGAAGCGTATAATCCAGAAGGGCAAAATGCTCGAAAGCAACGTGAAATATGTAACTATATCTACGTTTATGTTAGCCCATATTCCATATTCAGCCTCCGGAACGCTTCTCGTAATCATAATTGTGAAGGCTAGCCCTGTTACAACACTTATGAGACGTGAGAGGAATAATATTAGCCCCGAACGCACTAGCCGCGGAGGTTCCTCCAACAGTTTAGACTCTCCAATGAAATTATCTGCTCTCAGAAAACTCTATCTCATATTTGGTTATGGAAAAATGCTTGTTTTTAGATATTTGATTTAAAATTTCCCTTAGGTATACCTCAACACTTTTGGGATTCTTTGTCTCAATTTTAATTATAACCCTCAAAATTTAAATCCCCTCGCTCATCCACTTCCCAAACTTATAAGCGTGACTTTCTCCTTCTGTGCCCTTTCTGAATCTATTATATGGCTTAAATCGACAATTATGGGATACTTCATTAAAGCCTTTATCTTCCTTAGGCTTAACCCTCTATATTGGTTATGGCCTACAACTATGAGTAAACATTCGGCGCCCTTAATTGTTCTTTCTAGCGAAGCCTCAGCCGGATAGCCAAGCTCTGAAAGTTCCTTTTTACTGAAGAATG
>CAYOFB010000105.1:0-3352 GCA_964403145.1 uncultured Candidatus Bathyarchaeia archaeon | reverse complement strand
TTCACGTGCATGCTTCACGATGTGAGCCGTCTCGGGCAATATAAGTTTTTCAACACAAAGCCTAACAGCATGCGGAGAGCCTGGTATGCAGAATATGGCTTTTCCCTCAACTGTCCCGGCTAAAGCTCTAGACAAAATTGCCGCGGAACCTATCTCCTGATAGCTTAGCCAGCGGAAGATTTCTCCGAAGCCGGGCAGTATTTTCTCCAGTAAAGGCTTAATAGTCTCGATGGTAACGTCTGACGGACTTATGCCTGTTCCTCCACAAAAGATTGCAGCGTCTATTTCTCTTTCTGAAATTATTCTTTTTAGCTCAATTCTAATCATGGCAGAATTGTCTGGAACAACCGTTTTGTAAACAACCTTATGGCCGCTAGCTTCTAGAAGGCTGGTTATCAGTTCTCCAGAAGGATCTTCAACTCTTCCTTTGGCCTTTAATTCTTCGTATCTGCTTGAACTGCAAACTATAACTGCAAAATTTAGTTTTTCTGGAGCTTCTGCTTTATGCATTCTAGTTGTTTCGCTTTCAACCATTATCATTCTTCCTTAAATTTTTTCAAAACTTTTATCTCTTTTATGGCCGTGAAGGGATACTGTCCATCGCTATCTTTTTCATAAGCTTTTGTCATGTCCCATATGGTTAGTAATGCCACAGCCGTACCTATGAGAGCTTCCATTTCGACGCCTGTCTGCGCTCGGGTTTTTACAGTCGTGGTTACGCTTACAAGTTCTTCACTTTCAATTTCTACGTCTATCTTTACATTTGTTATTGGAAGCGGATGGCAAAGCGGAATTAGATTGCTAGTATTTTTAGCTGCTAGTATCCCAGCTATCTTTGCTGTTTCAAATGGGTCTCCCTTCTCAATTTTTCCTTCCTTTATCCGCCTTATCGTTTCAGGTCTAAGTTTTATTTTTCCTTTTGCAGTCGCTTCGCGATAAACTTCGGGTTTTGGGGTTATGTCAACCATTGCCATTTATTCTTCACCTTCCGGCTTAAACTGTGATAAAGAAAGCTGCTTATTATTTCTGGGTTGAGGCTGCTCATCTTTAACTTCAGCTTTCTCTTCTTCCTTCTTAACTGTTTGTAAGCATTCCTGTTGCATATTTCTAAGCCGCACCTTCATTTCTCCGAGAGCTCTTTCAGCGGAAATTATTGAGGCTCTGATGGCTTCTATATGTTTGAAAATTTTTTCAATCATCGGCTGAAGTTCCTTTGGCGCTTCAATGGTTAATACTGGCCCTTTTATTTCTGCAGCAGTTTTTAGACGTATTATCGCGTCTATTACTGGATTTGGCTCATCTCTTATTTGCCTCATTAGGACGAGCAGGTCTGACCCGTCAGTTACGGCCTTTCTTAATTGTTCAAAGGCGAGTCTAGAGTTGGCGAGCGGCTCAAGGGTTTTCTGAAACAATATTTCTTTGAAGTTTTTTAGCGAATTAGCCATGTTCCCGCATTGGCTCTCTATTATTGGAGCTTTCTCAGGCTTTAGAATTAGCATTTTCTTATGTAGACTTTCTAAAAGTTCCATCAGCTTTGTAACTGTCTCTTCAGAGCGTTTCCAAAGCTCGTTTGGCTCCAATCTTTCGAATACTACTCCGCTCGCTATGTCCTTTGCCAATTTTTGCAAGTTCTCTTCAAACTGGCTCAGTTGAAGAGTAAACTTTTCATAAACCAAATGATGCACCTACTCCAATCTTGTATCTTCGTTGAGGCTTATTTTGTTTACCAAACCTCGATAAGGCGTATAAGCAACTTTACTTTTGGATTATTATTGTTTAGGCTGTAAAGCCTAATCCTACCATACCTTTTACACTGAACAATACCCAGCTCTTCCATTATCTCCAAATTACTCTTAACAATGGAATACGCCGACCCAACTTTTTGACATATTCTTCTTATGTTCAATTCTCCAAGTTCATACAATACTTTAATGATTTTTACTCTCGTTTTTGAAGATAAGAAATCCTCTATTTCCAAATTTCTTTCCTCAATCACACTTTAGGGCTTGACTCAGTGTTTCCTCAAGCTTTGAGGCTGGTATTTGATGAAGCCCTATCAGAGTTGTTTTCCCCCTATGGCCGGTGCTTGAGATTTTAGCGTCTATTATTCCTATTGCTGACAGTTGCCTAATATATTTCCAGATTTGCGTGTGGCTTTTTGGCTTTTGGCCATATTCCTCGCAAATTATGCGATAAACTTGTTCTATTTCCCCCATTGTAGCGTAGACCTTTGGATTTTGATTGAATATCCTTGCTATGGCTAGCAATAAAAATTGTTGATGCTGATTCAAGCTTAAAATCTCGTCCTTGCGCACAGTTGGATAAATGCTTGCCGTAGCCATCCGAACACATTCCGGATAAACTTCGGGAAATCCATTAGCATCTGCATATTTTCCCGCCCTCCAGAGAAGCTCTATTGCATATCTTGCATTTCCACCTTCCCTCTCTGCAAGTTCGGCTATTACCTCAATAGTTTCTTCGGGAACGGTTCCTTCGTGGAAGGCCATTTCAACACGTTCGCCTATAATGTCGATTAATTGAGCCTTCGAGTATTCTTCGAGATGTATTATATTTCTTTGCAGGGTGCTTCTTGTGCTTTCATCAAGTTTCTCTAAAGGTTCGAGGGTTCGAAGAATGCATATTAACGAGAGTCTTAACGGTTTTCCAAGACGTGCCTCTTGCATTCTCGTGAGCTTGTAAATTGGCTCTGTTCCCTCGGCTAGAATTAGCGATTCAAGCTCATCTAAGGCTAGTATTAGATAGGCGTTTTCCTCGTCAAGTATATCCATCAATGCATACAGAAGCTCCTCAGATGACAAGCCTCTCCTCGGAAAGTTAGGCTTAAAATGCAAAAGAGCGTTCAGCAATATTAAAAAGAACTTGCCTCGATTCTCCCTACAGTTAACATGCAGATAATGAAGGTTAATGTTCCTCTTTCTAGCTTCTTCTTGTATATTCATTCCGAAGCGTTGAGAAAGCGCAGTTTTTCCTGTTCCAACCCTTCCAGTTATTAGTATTCGCTGCGACATACGGCCTGGAGCTTCTAAGGCATAACGAAAAAACTCCCATAGAAGCCTATATTCATTTTCTCTATGGACAAGTCTAGCTGGAACATAAGCTATGTCAAGCTTGCTTTCATCCTTGAAGACCGTTCGATAACGCTGCATAGGCCTAACCATACTGTATTACACGGAATCCATTTATGCTTTCCATTAGATTTAATTATTCTAAATTTGATAAAATTCTATAACCAAACCTGGGCCGGTCGTCTAGCATGGTAGGACATCGCCCTTACGAGGCGAAGGTCGCCGGTTCAAGTCCGGCCCGGCCCACCATTTTTGGCTGTTGCTGG
>CAYOFB010000104.1:0-3361 GCA_964403145.1 uncultured Candidatus Bathyarchaeia archaeon | reverse complement strand
CGCATGTATGGGTCAAACAATTGTAGGAATTCTCTGCTGACTATTAGGTTTCCGTAGCCGGCCAAAGCGGCTAGTTGGCAAATGTAGGGGATTTTGGATGGGAAATGCTTGTCGAAGATGGCTGTTATTAGGCTTGTTGCTAGGAATATGTCTATTCCCATCAGTAGGAAGAACTCTGGTTGCATCTGGGAGGGCATGTTGCTCGAGCTAATATCTTGTATCGTAATATTTAAGTTATACGAATTCCGAATAAAACTCCAACTAAGAATACAAAGTACTAACGCTAATCCTCAACAATCTCATAAACAAAAGGAGAAGAAACAGTCTTAGCATCCAACCTAACCCCCAAAAGACCTTCAAGCAATCCTCCCCAAACCTCAAAACTATCAACAAATGGAGCCTTAACAACAATATACTTATCGCGAAGATAAATATCGCCGAAACCCTGAACCCTAAGCCTCTTAAAAACGTCAGGCCAATCCTCACGTTCATCAGCCTTAATATTCAAACTTGCCTCCAATGAAACTCTTAGAACCTCACCAGCCTTCCTGCCTACTTCCCACCACTTCTCCCTTGGAATGTACTGTAGCAGAGTTGAAATGAACTCTGCGTTTATGAAGGCTATTCTGCTAATGCCACAGTAATATTCGCCTGGATACTTCCAATCATAAATCATCATGCTTCGATAAACGTCCAGCATCTTTGATATTAACGGCTTTATTCCAGGCTCCTTTCCTTCACGTATAAGCTGGTCGATATATTTACGCTCCTCCTCATCCAAAATTATGGTTGTTCTTTTAACTGGCTTCTCTTCCTCATCCTTCATGAAGTTACACGCCACGCATACCCAATATTTTCATAGGCATAAAATATATGATTTTCTACAGCCTTCCATGCTACATCAAAATTTAAGAGAATCATCTAGAATAAGTTATCTTGCCGATGAAGAATCCCCAATCAGACGATTGGATGACGGAAAACTCCGGGGTATCTGAGGCAACTACTTAATCTCGCCGGACTTAATGAGCCTATAAGTGATTGCTATTCCCAGAATCAGCAGCACAAAACCAAATACAAAGCTATAGGGAGAGGAAACACCAATTTCCCGAACTAAATATACGACGTAGGATGGCCCAGCAAACATTAAGAAAGCAGCTAACAGTACCAGAACAGCCTTCCAAACTCTTGTTCTTCTTTCATGTCCACTCAACGGTCAACTCTCCAAGGAATAGCTTACTAACTTTTATTCGTAATTGAAGGATGCTTATAAGCCTTCTTTCTCCTCAAGCCCCAATATCTTTAGCAGAAACCTAAAAACTGAAAGTGCAGCTTCCCTGTCGGCTCTCAGCCCACTTGTAGCTCCTAAAAGACATATTCCAGTCCAACCTCTAACTTTTGCCAAGCCAAGCAAAATACCTGTAGCACCCATTATTCTACCCTTACTATATAGTAAGGCACCCTTCTCAGTAAGCTCCGAAGCAAGCCTAGAAGAAGTTGCAGCCACAAAAACTTCCCTATTTGGATTTTGAATAGGAACCCCGCCAACAGTAATTATCGTATCGCAGCCAAACTGCTCAGCAATATCCAGAATTTTTCCGCTTAATTCATAATGGGCGTTAACATCCTCAACGGAAGGCTGAGTATCACCAGTCAAAACAATTAGGTCTTTATCCCGCGTAGAAGCTGCATAAAACTCGTAGCGTGGAGGCCTACAAATCCCTTGACTATTAATAACAACATAATCTGGAAAATAAGGCGAATAAAGTTCAAGAAAACGTTTTCCACCGCAAAAATCAACCAGAAGCCTAGCTGTTAATCTCCCAATATTCCCAAATCCCGGCAGTCCCTCAACAAGTATAGGCTCTTTAATGTCCGGTTTAAATAACCACTTCAGGAATACTCCGTTCATATATTTTCACTTACAAATACAGGTGGGCAGCATGAATTATAGATTTTCGGTGTAGCGATGAACTTAATAAAGTCTTTATCATGGATACTCTAACTAGGAGGCTGTATCTTGGAATCATCCAACAAACCGGAAAACTATGCAAAAGTGATCTTGAATAAGAAATCCCTCTGTGTTATAGCCCTTATCATTTTAATACTTGGCGGTTTTCTCGTTTACATCTATGTGGACTATATCAACTTGAAGTCCAAATATGAATATCTGCTAGGCAACTATGAAACACTTTTAAGTAATGTTAATGATTTGCAGTCAACAATTGAAAGCCTATACTACAAACAGATAGTATCAAATTTAACAGCGGTTCAAATTTATAACAAAACCAAATATTCAGTTGTACTTATAACCTGCACTATAAACAGCGGGCAAGTGTTAGGTTCAGGGTTTGTCTATAGGTCAGATGGTTATATAATTACTAATAATCACGTTGTAGAAAATGCGACAAGCATAACGGTAACATTCTTGGATGGAACAGTTGCTGAAGCTGAACTTGTTGCAAGCGATTTTTACAGCGACTTAGCGGTAATAAGAGTCAACAAAATGTCTGAAAAAGCTTATCCTCTGATTCTTGGTAATTCATCTCTTTTAATGGTTGGCGAACCTGTATATGCTATTGGAAATCCATTTGGACTAAGCGGCTCCATGACGGCAGGAATAGTAAGTCAAGTCGGAAGAGTGTTGTTTTGGCGTGACTTTGGGATTCCTCCGCCTCGAGGAAGTTATCCAGTAGCTGATGTCATACAGTTCGATGCTGCTGTTAATCCGGGCAATTCAGGAGGGCCTCTACTTAACAGTCTAGGTGAGGTTATAGGCGTTACGTTTGCAATAGAAACCGGAGGAGAAGTAAAGGCATTCGTTGGAGTAGGATATGCCATTTCATCCCATATGGTAAAACGAGTTGTTCCGGCCTTAATCGAAAATAGAAGTTACGAGCATCCGTGGATGGGGATAGGCTTTGATCGCGAGTATGTTGGCGGATGCTTAATCACATATGTTAACCCTGATGGCCCAGCCGGGAAAGCTGGATTGCAAGTTAATGATGTAATAATCGAAGTTGACGGTCACGCTGTAAAATCTGCAAGCGATTTAATTACGTATATCGAGAAGTATAAGAGTCCAGGGGATATCGTAGTTCTGAGAGTCTTGCGGGGAAATGAGCAATTAGAGATGCCGTTAACGCTGGGTGTAAGACCTTAATCCTAAAATAAATTTATATTTTGAAAAGATATTTGCTGGTGAGTCTAATTCCGGCTAAGAATCCTATTATTGAAAGTATTTTTCTTAATGTTTTGCCTTTTACGCGTTTAGCCAAGGATGAGCCTACTTGTGCCCCTATAACTGTTCCTACGGTGACTGGAATGGCATAATCAATCAGTAGATTGTTCAGGAATTCATGCG
>CAYOFB010000103.1:242-3366 GCA_964403145.1 uncultured Candidatus Bathyarchaeia archaeon | reverse complement strand
GAAATATATATGCTTAGAAGAACAATCATAAAAGTTTATTTAACATTGGTTGTTTTCTCTCTTCTATTACAGCCAGCTGCAGGAGGAATTCATCTCTCCAAGTCAATTGGCGACTTCAAAATTAAAAGCCACGGATTTCTTACAAATGGGGGATTTTACTACGTTTGCGGAGAAATTGAAAATAACAGTACCAAAAATTACACTGATATTGTACTTAATTACACCTTTTATGATAGCAAAGGGAACATAATATTTACCGATGAAGGTCCAATTTCGCTTAAATGGAGACCGCTACTATCTCAAGGAATCAGCCCATTCTCATACGTACTCGAAAATGAAACCATTGCTAGAAAAGTTAGTCGCTATGACATTGACATTAAAAATTATACGGAAGTAAAGAAAGAGGATATTCCGCCATTTGGCCTGAAAATAACGCGCTATAATTTGCAAGGGGGCACATTAGTGGGATCTATAACAAACCTGGCTCCAGTTAATGCGACTTTCGCTATAGTATACGCAATTTTTTATCATAAGAATGGGTCAGTAATGGTCACAGAGTCATCGCAATTCTTTCCAAAAATTCTTCCAAACGAAACTAAAAATTTTATTATTGAATTTCCATCATTATTAAGCGATTCACTTAACATCAGTGAGGTCGGATCCTATTCATTAATTCCGGATGCACGCTATCCGGCTTGGAGCACTCAACAGCATCAAGAGAATGAACAAGAACAAGTTCCATGGTGGAATGATCCTGTAATTATGACATTTATCATAGTTGTTGTTTTTTCGGCGTTAGTTTTAATAATTGTTTATTTGGTAGCAAAATTTGGACAGTGGAGAAAAAAACGTTATTTGCGTAGAGTGAAACGTAGATATTATAAGACTAAAACTTGAATTCAGGAGGGGAAGATTATGCGCGTAACAGCGTGTCTTTTTCTTGCAGTAACGATGGTTGCATTTAGCATTTTTTCACTAAATTTGATGGGAAAAACGGTTTCTGGACTAAATGATAACTATATAATTGTACCGGACGATTATGGCAGTATTCAGGAGGCGATAGATAATGCTAATGACGGACAAACCATCTATGTTAGAAGCGGTGTTTATCCCGAACGGCTAGTCATTAATAAAACATTGAGAATTATTGGAGAAAGCAGAGAAACAACGATAATCCAGGGAAATGGAGGCATTTTGGTCAAAATACTCAGTAACAATGTGACATTTTCAGGCTTCTGGTTAAGAGATGGAGAAACAGCAATCTATTTTAATGGAGTTAAAAACTGTCAAATAATCGATAATAAATTTGTGAATTTCAGTCAACATGCCATATATACTGGTGGAGTAGCCATATATGGAGTAAACTGTAATAACTTAACGATAACTGGAAATTTCTTTACTGAAATAGACTACTTTAACATACTTTTAACATCGGCAAGCAACTGCTACATAGCCAACAACACTTTTATATCAAGTAGAAGAATGAGCCATGCCATACAACTTATCAAATCGCATCACTGCATAATTGAATGGAACAAGATACGCAAGAGCGAAAAACCCTTTACATTTGTAGAGGGAGGAATAGGCATAAGTTCTTCGCGTAACATTATAGTTAGATACAATGACATTAGAGATAACGACTGGTATGGAATTTCCATTCGAAACTCAAATGAGACAATAATTGTAGGAAACAATATCACAGAGCAGAAAATACGAACAGGCTTAATTCTTTCACATCGAATAGTCGGAGCAATCATTTACTGCAATAACTTCATCGGAAATAATGAGGACATAGTATTTGAGGGAGAAGAGGAGAAGAATGTATCTTGGAATTATCTGGGGCTTGGAAATTACTGGGACAGATACGAGGGAGAAGATAATAACTATGACGGAATTGGAGATACTCCCTACACTGCGGAGGGACAAAATGACACATACCCGCTAATGGGATTATATCACCCATTTAAACTACCTGACGGAAGCATAATTGACGTAATTTCAAACTCAACAATTACAGAATTCAATTACACCAGTAGCGAAAGAATCACGCTAAAAGTTAGGGGAGAGCCAGAAAGTGGAGGTTTTTGTCTCATCAAAATTCCTGGCGTCATTCAAAAGTCACTTTTAAACGTAACAGTAAACGGAAAAACACCACTAAAAGTTAATGTTCACGTCAACGAAACTGGAAACTTTTCTCTCCTCTACATACTCTACTTACATGAGCTTAATGAAGACAGAATCGAAATAATAATACCCGAGTATTCCCCGCTTCTCTTAACTTCTTTGGCAGTCTTAGCTTTACCATTAGTTTTACAGAAAAGAAGACTTATCAAACATTTATGTAACTAGCCGCCTTGCTTAGATACAACATAATCGGCCGCAGCTACAAAGATAACTACTATTATGTAAACAGACCATATCATTATGGCTCTCCACGGATGCGGCAAATAATTTGCAACAACAAAAAGTGACCAAGCAGCCAACACCGGAACTGAAATTAGAAAGCCAGTTACAAGAACAGCAAGTGAGAATCGCAAGCGAAATATTCTATCAAGAAGAGAACTGACCGTTTTAATAATGGAAAAGGCAACCCTAACAGAAAGAGGCTCACTTTCATCTTTCTCTTTCTGAACCTGTGACATTGAACTGACTCCACTTCACATTAATACTTGCCACGTTCTCTAATTTAAGCTTATACCAAGTAAGGGATAAGAATGAAAATAAGATAAAGCGCGTATCCCAACAAAATTAAGCCGCTAATCCCCTATATATGACGATATCTATAGACTTTTCGGGTTATTTTGGAAATTGAACTTGTAAATAATCCAATTCCAATAAAGGGGATCATTGCGCCTATACAGAAAATCAGCATACCCAGCAGAAAACTTCAGAAAAGAGGATGGATACCATGGATGCAAAGATTGGCGCGATACATGGATCTAGAAAATAAAAGATGAACCCTAAAAGGAAAAATCCAATATGTACAGAATATACAGAAACATATTTTCTTGCAATCTTCCTTATTAGAGACTTGGTTCGGATCAAGGAGGGCAATTTCAATAGACCTAACAAGTGTAATCCAAAAATAATGACAAAAGCGCAGACAGCCAACATTAAACAATTA
>CAYOFB010000103.1:0-232 GCA_964403145.1 uncultured Candidatus Bathyarchaeia archaeon | reverse complement strand
AGAAAATAAAAGATGAACCCTAGAAGGAAAATTCCAATGTATACAGAAACATATTTTCTTGCAATCTTCCTTATTAGAGGTTTGGCTTGTATCAAGGATGATGATTTCAACAGACCTAACAAGTGTAATCCAAAAATAATGGCAAAAGCGCAAATGCCAAATGCCAAGCCGATTAACGCGGTTTACAGATACAAATCCAACTCCAAAAATCATGATTCTGGCAAATCCCTCC
>CAYOFB010000102.1:0-3372 GCA_964403145.1 uncultured Candidatus Bathyarchaeia archaeon | reverse complement strand
ATTTACTGAAGTAACGATTCAAATTTCTTAGGTCTCTCATCAAAAACATTTCGGAGTTCGGATGCTCAAGGGGAACAGCCTGCGAAACATCGATTAGAACTGGGAGGCCGCGCCAAATCATCACGTTATATTCGCTAATGTCGCCGTGAACAAGCTTGGCCTTCCGATATAAACGCTTCAAATAAGTTATCAAAATCTTATAGATACGCTCGGGATTTTTAGGAGGAGCCTCCTTCATCAAAGGGGCGGAAACACCGTTCCTGCCGATAAACTCCATAACAAGAACATTATTTCTAACTGCAATCGGCCTTGGAACACGAACTTTCGCAGCGTAGGCTAATTCAAGATTCTTAAATTCCTTTTGAGCCCATGCATAAACAAGTGAACGTGTATCGCGTCTAACATGTGCAAATCTAGGGTCTCCCTCAATATAGGGAAGTTTTCCCTTCTTGAATTCAGCGGAGACCGTTAAATATATTTTTATTGCAATTTCGTTTCCTTCCGCGTCTTTTCCCCAATAAACGCGTGCTTCCTTTCCGGCTTTAACAACTCCAAAAATTTCCTCTATAATATGCTTATTCATCATATCATAAATAGTCATTAAGGTTGATTTATCAAAAACTTCTTCTAAAACTTCGTATTCTTCGCTTCGTTTCTCCTTCATTAATTGTTCTCTTTCATATTTTTTCTCTTCGCGTAAAAGTCTTTTTTCAGCCCTTTCTTCAGAAGTCACTCTTTACACAGTCCTAAATTGTCAAATATCCATTTTTCCTTAACCATTCAACCTGTGCTTTAGTATAGCGCCAGATTATGTCGCCTCTAGTTTCAGACTGAAAATCCCATGGAGAAACAAGTACAACGTCTCCTTCGCGAATCCAAACTCTACGCTTCATTTTACCCCTAATCCTACAAACGCGCTGGTGACCATCTTGACATTTAACCAGAACACGGTCATAACCAAGCAGTTTTACAGCTATGCCAAGCACATCGCTTGGCGCAGGTAAGACTAAATCTTTAATTTCCTCTTCGCTGATTACCTTTTTCTTACCCAACTAGGCACCTCAACATTTAGTTACAATGCTACAAATATATAACCTAACTTAAAAACATGTTGAAACAATAATCAGAGTTTGTATGTCTGGCAGTTAGCAGTCTTAGCTATTAAGGCGTATATAGAGTTGATAAGCCGAGACGGCAGAAAATAGCGCTCTAAAATATTTCTAAAGCCTAATTATTTGAGCGTGCGGAATCCCTTCAATTAGGAGGACGGCTTCCGGATGGACGAGTCCGGCTTCTATAGCTTTTTTAACAATATGTTTGCCTACAAGATTGACTATCGTGCATTGTTTCATAAGCTCAACAGCCTCCTCAGCCGTCGTCTTTACTCCTTTATAGAATTTTTCGTTTATGTGAAAGACTATTTTTCCTTCCTTCAAGGTTTTTCCTAGAAGTTCTGCGTCGCAGGCAGCCAGCAAGACGCATTTTCCACGTTTCTGAAGGTTGGCATAGACTTCCAATGTGCAGCACTTCTTCAATAAAGTATATGTTTATGGCAGCTTTAAGGTTTTATTTCAGCCTTAAAAGCCTATTTTAAACTGGTCTTATAGAGCTTTTTGCACCGCATGCCTCGCATATGAGGAACCAGAGGCGTTTTTCCTTCACAATTTTTGTGTCCGGCCTCTTGCATATTGGGCAAATCACGTATTCTCTTGTGTATCTTTCAACAAGATGCTGGAGGGTTTCATTTTCAAATTTACCCTGAAAAATAGCCCTTTCATCATCTATTACGCCTGCAGTAGCCATTTCCCTAGCCAAAAACTTCAGCAAATGCTGCGGAGACCTATTCAATGTTTCAGCTATCTCCTTAAAATTATGCACTATCGTTCTCATACCAAAAATTGTTGAGCGAACCCTTGGAACCTCAAATCTTTTAGATTCAAAAACTGTTGGCGGAAGCTGCGAATAGGCACGCTCTAATAGCTCCTTATACTTCTCGCTCAATCGAATTCTCTCCATTAAATGATTGTTCTAATCATAATGTAAGGGGTAATTTAAAAACGTTCTCAGCAAATACTATATTGTGATTCATTATGGGCGACATTTACTTGTATACCGGGACTGGTGGCGGAAAAACAACTAATGCACTTGGGCTAGCCCTAAGATGCGTGGGGCACGGTTTAAAGGTTGTTATAATCCAGTTTATGAAGTGGTGGAAGGAAACTGGCGAATATAAGGTTAAGGAGAGACTTGCACCTTACTATGAAATTTATCAGTTCGGCCGGAAAGGGTGGATAGGCCTAGATAACTTAACTGAAGAAGATAGGCAGTTAGCCAAGAAAGGCTTAGAGTTCGCCAGGAAAATAGTCAGAGAGAAAAAACCGCATCTTCTAGTATTAGACGAAATAAATTTGGCTGTTTACTGCAAGCTTCTGGATGTAAAGGATGTTTTAAAGTTTCTTGATGAAATACCTGAAGAGACTCACGTAGTTTTGACTGGACGGTTCGCGGTTAAGGAGCTTATTGAAAGAGCAGACATAGTAAACGAAATAGTTGAAATAAAGGCTCCGGAAAAACCTCCAACAGTCAAAGGAATACAATATTAATTTAATGCATAAATAGACTTTGGGGAAAGTTTAAGAAAAGTTCTGATGATTAACTCTAATTCTCGCCGCGGTGAATTAACTTGACTAGGGCAAAAGCTCACCCCTACATACCGAACTCAGTCGGAGCAATTAAAGAGCAGATGATGAAGGAAATAGGGATAAAATCCATAGAAGAACTTTACAATGACGTTCCAGAAAAATTTAGGCTTAAAAGAAGGTTAAATTTGCCAGAGGCCCTCCCAGAACCAGAACTAGTTAAGCACGTCGATAAGCTTCTTTCAAAGAATAAAACATGCCTAGACATGCCAATTTTTCTGGGCGCAGGATGCTGGCCACACTATGTTCCAGCCGCCGTAGACTATGTAATTCAGCGAAGCGAATTATTAACTTCCTATACGCCCTACCAACCTGAAATCTCGCAGGGAATGCTTCAAGCATTATTCGAGTATCAAAGCATGATATGCGAACTAACCGAAATGGAAGTCGCTAACTGCTCAATGTACGACTGGGCTTCAGCCCTAGGCGAAGCCGCAAGAATGGCCGCTCGCGTAACAAGAAGAAACGAGATACTCATTCCAAGAATAATTCATCCAGAAAGAAAGGCTACGCTTGAAACCTATGCTACGCCAGCCGGAATAAAGGTTAAAACAATAGATTATGAAAGAGAAACCGGCCAGCTAAGCCTTGAGGATCTCAAAAAGAAAATTTCAGAAGAAACAGCTGCAGTATACATTGAAAATCCATCATATCTAGGCTTTATAGAAAACCA
>CAYOFB010000101.1:0-3372 GCA_964403145.1 uncultured Candidatus Bathyarchaeia archaeon | reverse complement strand
AAAATAGCCTCATCAATAGCCATATTCGAATAGGCATCATGAACTTCAATGGGTAATAGCCGCCAGATTTTGAGTCCTCTCCGCAGCTTATACCTTTGAATGTTTAGCTTTTAAACCAGCCTTCCATTTTCATCACTTCCATTGTAATTCTATGACTCGGGCCATCCCCTCTGGCCACGAAAACCCCGACATTTTTCCCGGCTGCCTCGGCTATTTCCGCAACATCCTTATGAGTAAATCCTGGACAAAGCAGAATCGAATGAATACCTTCCTCTCTCACAAGTTTTCTGCAAACTTCAACAGCCTCTTTTTGGCTCTTAACCACTACTACGAATAGCCTATACTTGCCAGTATCGATTACACATCTATGCTTCTCAGAATCCGCATCAGGAGCATGAGCAAGAAAGGCCACTTTAAATGCCACTTTCCATCACTCCTAGCTAAATCCTTCTGCCTTTAATTTCTTAAAGGGTTTTATGGTAGCCCGGGGGAGATTCGAACTCCCGTCAGCGGGTCCAAAGCCCGCTATGCTTGTCCGCTACACCACCGGGCTTCATACTCGATATATGTTGTTATTCAAGAGTGAAATCTACTTAGGTTACGTTTAAACCTTTACTCTTAGAAATAGGATGTTTTTATGGTTTTTAGTCCTTCCGAGTCATAGGAGAGTTGTATGTTAAAAAGAGTTTTTATCGCTGAGACAAATTTTTCGTCATGGGCTTTAGGGTTAAAGAGTACTAGCATTGTAACTCTTTTTCTTGAAGTTCCTTCTGTCATGTAGGTTAAGAATTTGTAGACTTTGGCTGGTTCTGTGTGGAAGGCGAGAATAGATAAATTGTCAAAAACTACGCATTTTTTAGTTTCAGTACTTGTTATTTCGCAAATTTTTCCAAGTAGGATTGAAAGGTTTTCAAGGGGCACTAGAATCTCGTTATTATATGGGAGCTTCTTTATAGTCGTCGTTTGGGCACTAAGTAGGTAAAACTTTACTTTTGCATGTTTTCTGAAGAGTTTGTGCAATGCGCTGCCGGGAGTTGTGAATATGTGGGCTTCTTCGCCGTGAGCCAAGGATTCAATTATAAAATCTCTAACAATGAGAGGATAATTCGATGAAGGGTCAAATTCTAGGAGAATTTTTTCTCCCTCAATTTTTTCACGCTTCAGTTCCAGCCTTTGCGAGAAAGCTTCAAATGCTCCCACCAATATTGTTGATTTACGGAAAGCATAGGCTATTGCCAAGTAGGAAACCGCCGTAACTAAAGGTGAAATAAATGGAATGCGCAAACCAAATAGCATGTCAAATAACACATTAAAAATTAATGCTGAACTTGAAATCATAAATGCGCCTATTCCAAAAATAAAGCTCGTCGTTCTTGTCCTAGCGTCCTTTGCTCTTCTAGAGTAGATAAGAAATTTTGAAACGGGATATATCCACACTAAAATTATGCAGAATAGGAGATAAAGTGAAAACCATTCTTCATATACTACAAAAATCATTTCAGATTTTTCGTCAACATGAGTGTGTAATTGTGGAATCTGAGGGAAAAAAGCAGGAATCCATGTAATGACTATTCCTAGGGCTTCAAATATCAAATAAAAATGAAGAGCCTTATCCCCTTTCTCTAATGTGGCACTAAATAGCTCTCTTAAACCTTTCTTTTCCGGATAATCAATTATGCTTGCCGAGGATAGTCCAACTAAAATTGCTGAAAGGAGAGCTAAGGTTACGCATGCTCTTTCGAGGGTTTGAGCCAGCGATGGGTATATTTGCGGAAAAAATGAAAATACTATCATTCCGGAGAAGGAGAGGCATGAAGCCGCCATGAAAGTTCGTATTTGAGAGAAATATGAAAGTTTTTGTTTGTAGATGAATGATGCAGCGCCCAAAGAAGCAAGTAGGGCTAAAAACTTAGCTATTAAAGCTGCTTGATTCATTAAAATGCCCTAAATTAATGGAACTACGCTCATTCCATTTTCATCTATGATTACACTATGATATTTTCTGCTATGGTTTGTTCCCCGCATTTTCCTCACAAGAAGTCTACGCTTAAGCTCATAGTTTTCAAGAAAATTTTCAAGAATTATAAGCGCGTCGGCAATAAATTCTTCGAATCCTAAACCCAAGGTTTTCGCGCCAGTCGGTATGCTGCATGTTGCAACCGTGGTTATCCCTGCTCGTTTAAATATTTTGTATAGGAAATGCATGATTGTTCTATACTCAAATTTCTCTTCACACGCGGCAAGAAAGGCGTTGATTGAATCTATTGCCAGTCTTTTGGCGCCAAATTCCTCAACGTTTGTGAGTATAAATTCCAAATTTATCTGAAGGTTTGTTCCCTTAAATGCCTCGAGATCCAATATTCTAACTTTATTTTCTTTTTCAAGCCTCTTCATTCCAAGGCCTAAGCTTTCCATGTTTCTCAATAATGTTTCTCTGTCCTCTTCAAAGGTTGCTATTATCCCCTTTTCTCCGTTTTTAGCTCCGTAGCATATGTATTGGGAGCAAAAAATTGTTTTTCCGCTTCCAGCATCCCCAGCGAGCAGTATGAAGTCTCCTTCGAAGAATCCGCCTTCGACTATTTCGTCTAGTCCTTTTATTCCAGTTTTTATTCTCTTAGTCAAACTGTTAATCCCAGCTCTCCGCTATCTTTAGGATGGGATTTAAACTTTCAGAAATCGTCGAATTTGGAATCGAAACGTGCCTTATGAAAACTTTGATATTTATGCCGGAGCGTTTATTTAATGAAATGGGAGTTTACCTTACACCAATAATTGTTAAGCATGTTTTACGGCTTGAAGATTTGAAAGGTAAAAGTTTCGCTGTAGATGCTAATAATTATCTTTATCAATTCCTTGCCTTGATTAGGCTTCCAGACGGCACTCCTCTGCGAGATTCTGAGGGTCACGTAACCTCTCATCTAGCCGGCTTAATGTTTAGAACAACGCGTCTTCTTCACGATTATAACATAGATTTGGTGTTTGTTTTTGATGGAGAACCTCCAAGCCTTAAAATGGCGGAAATATCCAAAAGACGGGAATTAAGAGATAAAGCCTATGAAGAATGGATTAGAGCCCTACAACAGGGCGATTTGGCGTCAGCCTTTTCTAAGGCGATTGTCACAAGCAGATTAACTAGCGAGATGATTGAAGATGCCAAGCGACTGCTTGATTTGCTGGGAATCCCTTACGTTCAGGCGCCAAGCGAGGCTGAGGCTCAAGCTGCCTATATGGCTCTTAAAGGCGACGTTTGGGCAGCAAGCAGCAAGGACTATGATTCCCTACTTTTCGGCGCGCCAAGACTTTTGAGATACTTGACAATAACTGGAAAGGAATATTTGCCAAGTAAGGGAACCTTTCGCCCATTATATCCAG
>CAYOFB010000100.1:0-3377 GCA_964403145.1 uncultured Candidatus Bathyarchaeia archaeon | reverse complement strand
CCTTTATGTCTCTTCTCTATGGAGATATGCTTGGAATACCGTTGATGCCGCCCATTTACAAGCTTAGGCTTCTACCATATTTCTTCCCGCTTATAGAACTATGGAAAAAGGAAGTTCTAAAAGAGAAAGAGTTCTTCGAGAAAGTTGCAGAAAGTTCCTAGCAAATTTACTTTACATATGAATGCCAAAACCAAAATAAACTTAAATAGAATATGCATTATTCTAGTAAAGTAGAGGCGAAGGTTAATGCCTAACAAGAAAGAGAAAGAGGAAAAGGGTGTTTTGAAGGAAGCTAAAAGGGCTCTAAAAGAAACGTTCTATGGAATGGCCTCGCACGTGGTTGTTAGACAAATGCTAAAGCAGAGAATGCTTATGGAAAATCTCTTCATGCTCATCACGCTTGGAGACATGCTTGGCCTGCCCATTCTGCCACCATACTACTCGCTGAAACTTTTACCCTACGCACTACCCAACATTAAGTCTTGGAAACGGCAACTTCTACAGGAGAAAGACGTAACAGACATGCTTTACTAGGAGGAGAGACAATGGCAGTTTCGCTTAAAGAATTTCTAGACAATCACCCAAAGCTGAAAGTTATAGTTTATGCTGGCAAGGGAGGACTAGGAAAAACCACGGCAAGCGCAGCAACAGCCTACTGGTACGCAAAAAACGGGAAAAAAGTTTTGTGCTTTAGTACCGACCCCCAAGCCTCTCTAACAGATATTTTTGAAAGAGATTTATTCGGAAAAGGAGAGCAGGAACTTCAGCCAAACCTTTTCGCAGTGGAAATTGACGGAGATAAAAGAATAGCTGAATTCCAAGAGCATGTACGAAATCAAATTAAGGAAATGTACAAACTAGACAAATTACCCGAGGAAATAGACGAATATATAAAAACTGCTTCTTCTGAACCGGCCATGTATGAAAGCGCAACATACGACGCGATGGCCGAACTTTTAGCTGAAGGTAAATATGACCTATACATATTTGACATGCCGCCCTTTGGCCATGGAGTTAGAATGATCAGTATGGCAACAATACTCGATGCATGGATAGACAAAATGGAAGAAGCTAGGAGGAAGGCTGCAGAACTTAAGGAGGCGGAAGCTGTAATTCGAGGAGGAGAAATTGAACGGAGAGACGCCATCTTAGAGGAGTTGAGAGCCATCAGAGCTAAGCTAGACCTTTTCAGAGAAACCTTAACAAATCCGGAAACAACAGCCTTCTTCATGGTTCTTATCCCCGAAAAAATGGCCATTCTAGATACTAAAAGGGCACTAGAAATGTTTGAAAAAATGGGGATAACCCTAAGCGGAGTAATAGTCAATCAAGTTTACCCGCCAAGCCTCCTTGAAAGAGACGATCTAAGCGAATTTCTAAGAAACAGAATAGAGATGCAGCAAGAGTATATGAAAGAGATTAAGAAAGAGCTTGGAAAATATGTTAGAGCAATAGTTCCCATGTTTGATAGAGAACCCAAAGGCTTCGAAATGATAGCCAAGGTCGCGGAATACCTTTTTGAAAAACCATGGGAAATAGGAGGAATATAAGATGACGAAGGAACATATCACATTTAGCAAATTCATCGAACAGCATCCCAACATTAAATTCATGTTCACCGGAGGAAAAGGCGGGGTAGGAAAAACAATAGCAGCCGCGGGCATAGCCTATTATTTCGCTTCTCAAGGAGAAAAAGTTCTGCTGGCTTCCCTGAATCCTGTTCATTCTCTTTCAAGCCTGTTTCAGCAAGACCTAACTGGTGGAGTAGTAAAACCAGTAAAGGGCGCCAAGAACTTGTACGCAATCGAAGTGGACATAACTGAAAGAAAAGAGAAATACAAGGCCCAGCTTGCAGAAAAGCTCCGAATGTTCCTTAAATGGGCGGATATATCGATGAAAGCAGACGAGTTTGTAGATATAGCCTCAACTAATCCAGCGTTCGAAGAAAGCGCCATGTTCGATGAGACAATGGAGATAATGCTCAATAAATCAGAGGAATACGACAGAGTAGTTTTTGACACAGCAGCCGTTGCAAACGCCGTTAGGCTCCTTGGATTGAGCAAGATTTATGGGCTGTGGCTGAGCAGAATGATAAAAAGCAGAAAGGAAGCGCTTTCCCTAAGGGTAAAATTATCGTTCAGAAAAGACAGAGTACAGGAAGAAGTTAAGAAGGATCCGCTTATTGCAGATTTGCTGGAAATGAATGAAAGAATAAAAAAGGCTAAAAAAATCTTTAATGATCCCGAAAGAACAGCATTCTTCTTTGTCACTTTGCCCCTCGCATTACCAATAGCCGTCGTTAAGAGATTCATAAGCATGGTGCAAGGCTTTAACATACCAACAGGCGGCGTAATTGTGAATCAAGTCATTCCTGAAGAGCTTGTAAAAGGCAAGAAGGTAAGCGAATATATGATTAACAAGTACAAGGAACAGCAGGCTTACTTGGAAATAATTAGAAGAGATCTATGGCCAATGGTAAGAGCCATAATACCGTTATATGAAACGGAAATTCTAGGAGTAGATATGGTAGCCAAAGTAGCCGAAAACCTAATTTCTTGGCAGCCCTAGCTTCCTCCTTATTATCAACTTAATTCCAAAATATTTAAAACATAAAAAAGGGAATTTAAAAATAGATTATTTTGTCTTTGCTAATGCCCAAACAGCCTTTATAGCTTGTATTACCGCTGCAGGCACTGCGAATGCCGCGATATATTTGACGATATAGTTAGCTATTGAACCCAGCGGGGCTGCAATTTTGTCTATGGCTCCAAATGGATCTGACATCTGCACAGCTACCACGAGAGCTATTGCCGCCACTAGAAATGGTTGAGATTCCTTTTCAGTTATTGTTGTAAGCCCGACGATTATACCCAGGATTACTAAAATAAGGTTAATCCATCCTTCATTTTCGGGTGTTTGTAGGTCGCTCCATGCACCGAAGATTACACCGCAGATTATCGCTATTATCACGAATGCTATAAATGCGTATTCTCCAGCTTTTTCCATTTGTCCCATATCTTATCCCTCACGTAAGGCTTGGTATCACATATAATCTTTTATAAGTTTTACGCATAAATCATGTTCAAAAGCCGTAAAAATCAGTTATTTTTCCTTTTCACAATTAAGAATGAAAGAATTCATGAAAGTTTAAATAATTGTTTCATGCAGTTATTGGAAAGAACAATACTTTGAGGCATCCAGATTTGGCGGCTGTTGAAGTGAATGATTTAGTTAAGGTATTCGGTAACATTCGAGCATTAGATGGATTGTCCTTTAGAGTTGAGAAGGGCGAGATTTACGGGCTTATAGGACCTAACGGCGCTGGAAAAACTACCGCATTGAGAATTATCGCCACTTTGCTTTTGCCTACTTCCGGC
>CAYOFB010000099.1:0-3466 GCA_964403145.1 uncultured Candidatus Bathyarchaeia archaeon | reverse complement strand
TGTATTCGGAATTAGCCAACATTAATCCATTAACCTTCGCCTCTGAGCTTTTCAGATGGGGAGCAGGAATAGAACAATATCTCACTTTTGGACCTCTGCTTTCAGTCTTAGTTATAGTACTTTTCTTTTCATTATTCACGTTGATTGGCATAATCTTTTATGAGAGACGACTTGAGGGGGGAGGGTGGCAGTGACGGCTATTCCCTACATAATTGAGAGGGACTTCAAGAGATTTTTCAGATATAAATGGTGGATCGCCGGGATGATAAGCATGAACCTAGCTGATCTTTTCATTATGGCGCTTGTCTACACAAAGATGGTTAAGTTCAGCTATTTCGAATTTTTCGCGCCTGGAATAACGGTTACAGCTCTCTTTGCAGCGGCTTTTATGATAGGTAGGGAAGTTAATTGGGAAGTTCGAAGAGACTACTATCACTATTTGCTAAGCTTACCAGTTAAGCATTGGGAATTGGCTCTTGGAAGAGTTCTTTCAGGAGCCTTAAGAGGAATGGTTTACATGCTTCCGCTGCTTTTAATAGACTTTGCTTTTCTTGGACTGCCGCATCCTCTGCAAGTACTGATTATACTTCTCATGCTTTTTCTATTGTCGCTAGGCGTTTCCGGACTAAGCATAACAATAGCTGTATCAACCGATAGCTTCGAAAGATTCGCTGTAATGCGGGGATTAACCTACTATTTGCTTTTCTTCTGCAGCACGGTTTTCTATCCATTAGACCTAATAAAGGAGATAAGCGCTCAAGGCATTATTCCGCCATTCCTCGCTGTTTTGGCAGAGATAAATCCGTTAAGCTGTGGGGCAGACCTTATAAGGTCTTTTCTGCTTGAAAATCCATCGTTCAACATAAGATTAATAATTTCCATAATAGCTTTCTCCCTACCAATAGCCGTCATCTCATCTCTTGCCTATACGAAAATCTTGCGAAGACGGAAATAAGTTAAGTAGCACAGCTAATCTTAATTCTAAGCGATACCAAATCTATATTGTCAGAAAGGTTGAACGGCATGTCTAAGGAATTTGAAAGAGCTTTTCTAAATTCTATCTTAAATAAGTGTAGAAAGGTTGTCGCTGGCCCAGTTGTTGCCGCTTGTATTTATAGCTTATTGCCGGGCAAGGCTTTAAGGGAATTTAAGAACTTGAACGTTTTAACAATAATTAGAGGTTTTGGTGGCAAAGTTAAAAGTTATAAAGATAAGTTAGACGGAGTTGAATTGAAAATTTTAGCCTCTGACAAGGAAATTTTTGAGAAAGACGTTAAAAAGGGATTTTTGGGAGGTTTTCTCTCTGACGCGCTTTTGACTAATTACATGCCTATTTTAAATGCTGAATATTTGAAGGAACATGAATTATTTGTTAAGGTGCGAACGTTAAGAGCAATTATAGAAAATTTGATACTGGAATATCCGGAACTATGCCGCGAAATGTTCATCAGGCCAGAATATTTTATCTATGAGCTGGCTCAGAGGAAAATCAGGATTTTTCCATTATTTAAGCATGGTGCCTCCCTTTTCTTTAGAGAAATTCTGAAAGAGAGGAACTTAGAGCCAATTCTAGGGGAATTTAGGCAAAGTTTGAAGATTCTTGAGGAGGAAGGTGTAATAGAATTTTTGAACAGCTACGTTAAGATTAAGTATTCATTTATTGACAGGTTAAAAAAGCAGAAGCTGAAAACATTCTTTCTAAAAATTCGAAGAAAAGCTCTAACGACAATTCTTGATCTAATTCCCGAGTTTTCCGACCCGTTTATTTTCGAAGATTTAACCGTTAAGGGATTAAGAAGCTCTGAAAAATATCTTTACATACCAACCTCAATTGGGCTTGTTTCTCTTGCAGAAAGAACCTCAATTGAAGATTTTGTATCCAAGCTTGCGCCGGACGCTAAAGTTTCAAATATTGAATTTAAGGAGATAGGCGGCATCTTAAGCTCCGTATACTTGTTAAAAGTCAAATTTGAGGATAAAAGTGAAAAATGCATCGTTGTAAAGAAGTTTAAGGATTGGCTTGGCTTAAAATGGTTCCCCATAACTTTGTGGACTTTTGGAACGAAATCGTTTGCCGTTTTGGGCGAGTCACGTCTTGAAAGGGAATATGCAATAAACAAGTTTTTACGAAACAAGGGCTTTAACGCCCCGGAAATTTTGTATATAAGCCCAAAGGAAGGATTAATTTTTCAAGAGTATATTAAGGGCGTTCCGTCGGCAAATATTGTCAAACAAATTCTCTTAGACAAAAAAGAAAGTTTAACTCAAAACTTAGAGTTTATTAGAAAAATTGGCGCTGAAATTGCAAGGGTTCATGCTCACGGCGTCTGCATTGGAGACACGAAACCAGAAAACATTTTGATAACAGATGACAAAAGAATATTCTTTATTGATTTGGAACAGGCAAGTAGAGATGGAAACAAAGCGTGGGACGTGGCGGAATTCCTCTACTATTCTGGACATTACGCGCTTCCAACATCGCCGATAGGTGCAGTGAAAAAACTAACGGAATCTTTTATTGAGGGATACCTAGATGCAGGAGGGGGAAATAAAGTCATTAAGGAGGCTGGCTCTGCGAAGTATACGAAGGTTTTCAGCATTTTCGCCCTTCCACATGTTATATTAACAATTTCAAATCTCTGCAAGAAGGTGGGAAAAGAATAATGGCGAAGGCCAAGACAACTCTGACCTTTTATGGAGGAGTCGGCGAGGTAGGCGGAAACAAGATTCTTCTAAAGGATAAAGATACGAGCATCTTCCTAGATTTTGGTATGCCTTTTAGCATTAGAAGCAAATATTATTCTGGGCCCTTTTTGGCGCCGAGAAGCGAAAAAAGCCTCATTGAACTTGGAATACTTCCAAAAATAAGGGGGTTATACAAGGACAGCAAAGAAACAAGCATAGATGCAGTTTTCGTGTCCCACTCTCATCTTGACCATTCGGCTTACATATCCTTCATAAAAAGCTCTATTCCCGTTTATGCTGGTAAAACTACAGAATTAATACTTAGAGCAATAAGCAAGACAAGAAAAAGGGATTTAGAGTTTAACTTGGAAAATAGGGAAATTAAAACTTTTAGAACGGGTGATAGGATTCAAGTTGGTAATGTAGATGTTGAGCCAATCCATGTTGACCATTCTGTTCCGGGCGCCTATGGCTTCATAGTTCATACTTCCTCTGGAGCAGTCGTTTATACTGGAGATTTTAGAATGCACGGAGCAAAATACCGCATGAGCATGGAGTTTGTTGAGAAAGCGGCTGAGGCTGAGCCGGTCGCGTTAATAACTGAAGCAACCAACTTGACAGGGGCGCATTATTCGTCTGAGAGGGAAGTTGAAGCAAAGCTTACGCAGATTATTTCGCAATGTTCCGGACTTGTCTTGGCAGATTTTGCCCGCGCAGATGTAGACCGATTCCGCTCCTTCTATAATGCAGCTAAAAAGAATGGAAGAATTTTGGCTATTTC
>CAYOFB010000098.1:0-3467 GCA_964403145.1 uncultured Candidatus Bathyarchaeia archaeon | reverse complement strand
TCTCCCTTAGGGCTTCATCTTCTAAAACCCTAATAATTTTATTGGCTAAATCCCTCACATCGCCATTCCTAGCCAAAAACCCAGTCACACCATCCCTAACACTATCACATAAACCAGCAACCCCATAAGCAACAGCGGGCGTACCACAAGCAGCAGCCTCCAAAACATTCAAACCCCAACCCTCCCTAACACCAGGATGAACCAAAACCCAAGCCCTACACAACAAATCCCTCTTCTCCTCCTCACTAACTCTACCAAAAAACCTAACACCATCAAACCCCAAACCCTCAAGCCTCCTCCTCAAATAACCATCACCAACAACCCACAACTCAGCCCTAGGAAAACACCTCCTAACAATCCTAAAAGCCTCCAAAGCATGCCAAGGCCTCTTAACCCTCTTCAAACGCCCAACAAAAACAACAACAGGAAAACCCTCCTTCTCAGGCAAATCATCCAAAGCCCCAAAACTCAAACCCTCAGAAACAACAAAAACCCTCCTAAAACCCAAACCCAACAAATCCCGCCTACTACTCTCAGAAACAGTAACAGTCGGAACATCAACATAACCCCTCAACCACCAACCCTCAAGAAAATAATAACCCAAAAAACTCAAAGGGAAAGGAGTCTCATAAAACCAAAACTCCCTCGCCAACTGATGAATCAAAGCAACAACCCGCTCACCATTACACACAAACCTCGGCGCAAAAAACGGCACAGTATTAACCTCATCAACAACAACATCATAGTTTTCCCTCATAAAACGCCCCAAATAATGCCTCCAAGCCCTCAAATACACAGTATACCTCCCACCAGCCCTAACAACCCTAACCCCATCCAAAACCTCCTCACGCCTACAACCCGGAAACTCAGAAGTAAACAAAGTAACCTCATGCCCAGCCCTAACCAACCTCCTAGCAACCTCACGCGTAAAAACCTCAGCCCCACCCATCTCAGGATTAACCCAACAACGCCAATTAAACCAAAGAATCCTATAACGCCCGCCCATCCACCAAACCCCTCAACTTCCTCTGATACCACCGCTTCACCCTAAGCCTATACGCAATCCCCAACACATCCAAAAACATCCGCAAAGCCTCCCCAAACCTAAACATAGACCTCTGCACAATCCGCACAGGAGCCTCCAAAGCCCTAAGCCCCAACATACTAGCCACCGCCAACACCTCAACATCAAACGCATACCTCTTAACCACAACAACATCCATAATCCTCCTAAGAACCTCAGTCCTAAAAGCCTTAAAACCAGTCTGAGTATCCCCAAACCTAATCCCCAAAAGCAACTTAACCAAAACATTAAACGTAACGCTCAACAACCGCCTAACAAAAGGCGCCCTATACACGGACCTCGGATGCCTCTTCGAACAAACAACCAAATCATAACTTTTCAAACCATCAACAAGAAACCTCATACTCCTAGGATCTATCTCCATATCCGCATCCAACAAAATACTATACTTCTTCGTCGCATACCTCACACCAGTCCTTATCGCCGCCCCCTTCCCCCTATTAGAGCGATGCCTCAAAACCTTAACATGCGGATTCCTACGATGATTTAACGCCCGCAAGTAAGTTCCATCATTCGAACCGTCATCCACAACTATTATCTCATAATCATCCGTTAATGCCCCAACCGCCGCCTCCACATGCTCTATAGCCCACTCTATTCTATCCTCCAATTCATAAGCAGGCATTATAATCGATACGCTTGGAACGTCCCGCTTCGGTTTACGCTCTAAAACCTCATATACACCATATATAAACGTCTGCTTACTTTCAGTCATTTTCCTTTCTTGAACCAAATTTAACGTAGCAAATTATTTGGAGAACGACTCCCGCTACGAGAAAATAGTATGCACACACAGCAATTGCGTCCGCTATCTCTTCCATGCCTCCCGCTAAAAACAACGCGGCAACCAGCAGCAACACCATAAAGCATATTATGGCAGGCGCCCCCCAATTCTCTCTAAAATAACTTCTCAATCTTCTCATGAGAATTCTAATTCTGGCCATTTTGCCCCGTCTTTCACTAAACTTCGACATACTTATAAGCGGCAATCCGTCCACTGCGGAAGACTTCAATAAAGCAAGGAGGTAAACTTGCTAGCCCATGCCAACCCTCGCCTGGAATCCACCAAATAAGATAAACTTTCAAGTGGCTATCTTCAAAAATGGCTTGAGCTGCTTCCTCTGGAATGGCATATCTATAATTTACAATTTGGATACTACTATTGTCCAAGTAGAGGAGGGCCCACCCGTGGAAAGCCGCATGAACCAGCAAGATAGTTCCATCTGTTGATCCGTCTTCAACAATAATAATCTCCATTTTATCCTTGGGATATCTAAGCCTTAATAAAGCGTCAAGTAATCTGCCTATGACTTTCCCTTCATTCTTAACGGGGACGATTATCGAAAATGTATATAAGTATCCTTCGTAAAAAGAACGGTTCTCGGCTTTTCTTTTACTACGCCGCATATGTTTAATGCCAGCTATTAAAATAAGGAGATTATAGAATGACCATGCTAATACCACCGAGGAAAAGCGTACTAAAAATATGCAAACTAAATTTATCAAGGCAACTACGTTTTCTACTTTATCTAATAGTAGGCTGCGGTTCGGTTGCTGTTAAGATGCATTATTGCAAGAAATCTTGCGAAGGACATGTCTGATAACCATTTTTCAGCCGAGGAGTTTCCCCATTTTTTTGCAAGTGAGACAAGTTTACAGGCAAGCGGCAAGCCTATTGTTCTTATAATCCGAGAAATTCTATTCTCCAAAGCTTCTTCCAACTTTCTAACAACAATGCGTAATGACATAGCTAACTTTACACTTCGCACTCTATCAACCACCTTTATCACTAAATCAATCAATACTCGATCAAGATTAGTTAAAGCCTTAAACCAGACCCTAGTTCTTTTCGCTTTTAACTTTAAAAGCCGAAGTTTTTCCCTTTCAAAGATGATTTTTATCGCTTTCATGTTGAATGCACTCCCTATATAATTAGAATGTATATTGCATTCGGAATCAGAATAAAAAACTTTCCATCCTCAAATAGACATTGATAGTACCCAATAACAAGATTTCAGCAGCGATAAAGTTTCTGATACAAATTCCACATGATTTCTAAAGCGCACAATCAAAATTAACTCACGATTTAAAGTTATACTTTACGCTGTTTCAGAGACAATTACAAAATTAAAACTGGTTATGCTTAATGTCATCAACTGTAAATACCTATTAAAAATGTTTTACTGGCAAATTGGTGCTGAAATCCCTCCCCGGCGCCAAATTTATCATTTTCTAGGCTTTCACCTTTATTAAATAGATTATTGTTCCTATTAAGCTGATTATGGCTGCTGCTTCAAATGTTGTAATGTAAGCTTGAGCTTGAGGAACCCCCTTTGAGATTAGATAGTCGGCTATTGGTCCTCCGATAGCTGTGCCGGCTATT
>CAYOFB010000097.1:0-3536 GCA_964403145.1 uncultured Candidatus Bathyarchaeia archaeon | reverse complement strand
TAAACCCTTAAGGAATGAGCCGCCAATCTATTTGGAAGTGGTGGGCGCCGAAGCTAGCTGGGCTATGACTGTAATTAAATCATGCTGCTTTTCCTGCAGAGTTCCCGAACCAATCAGAGTGGCCAGAATAATAGCTAGAGGGCTTTCTCCAGCCTAACTGCTTAAGCAAAAGAGAGACAAGTTACCTCCAAAGTTTGTAGGTTAACAATTGGAACTACGCCTGGCACTGGCGTAAGCCCCATTTTCTTTTGGTAGGCAGTTTGCCTCTGCCATGCGCCAGAATTGACAATTAGGGTTCCACGATAATATTCGTAGCCAACAACATGCACGTGTCCAGCGTGAAAAATGTCTGGAATCCTCTCTATGACGAGAAAATCGCGGGGTTCCGGAGCGATGGGAGTTTTGGCGCCATAAGTAGGCGCTAAATGCCGACACTGCAATAAAAGTCTCATAGCCTTCTCTGGATTATTGAACCCTATATTTGGCGAAGAAACAATTACATCGTCTAAGCTTCTACCGTGATAAATTAGGATTTCAACGCCGTGAACTTCAACTGTTGCTGGGTCTCCAAGCGAGTAAATCTTCCTCTTCTCATAAATCGCTTCGGCGTAATCCTTCGGAATTGCCGGCTGAGGTAGGGCCTTTCTGGAAGCATCGTGATTTCCCGGAATAATTATCACATCTATATAGTCCGGAATCTGCTCGAAAAATTCCGCGGCTAACTCATACTGTTTAGAAATATCTTTTATGGCTAGTTCTTTAATCTGTTGCGGATAGACACCTATACCGTCAACAATATCGCCGGCAACAATCAGATACTTGACTTTTCCAGCAATCTCTGCGGCTTTAGAGTTTCCATATTTTCCATTAAGCCAGAAAAGAAAGTTACTAAATTCCTCGCGCATGAAGGTTTTACTTCCCACATGCAGGTCGGATATTAATGCTGCATATACTGGTTCGGATGCGGTCTTCGGCTTTCTTTTGGGAATGTCCGGCCAAATTATGTCATCTGCAATGAACAGGTTTCCTCTACCTTTAACAACTGATATGCAGACAACTTGGTCCAGAAGAAGCATGCCGGCCTTTTCAAGCAGTTCCCTTTTTGCATTAGCTGGGATAAGAACGGTTACCGCTGACTCTAAATCTTCAAGTCTTAGTAAAATCCTCTTCTTGGATTCTCTCTTCTCTGTTATCATTCCAATAACTTTCAGTTTAGCATTTGCCGGAGCCTTATAGGCTTCCCGTATAGACACCGCATCTCTAATGTCGATTCTCTGTCTAAGAAGCCTTTCCAGCCTTTTAAATCTGTCACGAAAATACTCTAGGTATTCTTCAATTGAGCCTGAAGTAGATATTTTATCAGCGGGATTCTCTACAACCTTTATCTGCGAAGATATCTCCTTGGCGAGAGGTTTGAAAAGCTTCTTAGCTTGACTAATTATAGATGGCTCTTCCTCAATAGCTGGTAGGGTTTCTTTGGCTATTTCCTCAAGAAATTGTCGGTTAAGAAAGTATGGCTTTTCAGGTAGACTTTGCGCCCTTTTTATCACTTCCTCCATGAATTCAGCTGGGTCTTTAGTTTTCGATATTGAGTTTAGAAATTCGAATGCATCCTTGTCCAGTTGATATCCTGCAGAAAGAGCGTAGGATACAGCCTTCCTCAGTGTTTCTTCCTTAGTGCTCAAACTTTAATTTTCCTCCAATCCATCTCGACTGGTACGACTATTATGCCTTCAGCGGCATCTCCAACAAGCCTTGTTTTTCCTTCTAGGTAGAGGAGGCCCGTTAGGGCCGCTGTCACCGCATCTATTTCATGCCTCGTTAGTACACGTTTCTCGTGCTCTCCCCTTAAACCTATATGTCTAAACACTGCTTGAATCTTTCTCCAGTCCTTAGTTGGCATTGAGAGGGCTTTACGTGAAGAGGCCGGATGAACCTCAATAACTTCTAGTCCCTTTAATCTTAGAATTTCAGAGATTTTCACTCCCCTTTCTGTTAGTTTCTGCATGCTTCTAAAGAGCGGCGGAAAAACGGGATATCCAAGCCTATACATTTGTCTGTCTGCTTGTCTGAGCATTCCTTGCTTTGGAAATGTTAGTGGCGCGTCTATGGCTACAATTGATGGGTTAGCTTTCACGGTTTTTCTGATTATTTCCTCATCCGTGTAAAGCTGTGTTGCTTTTACCCTTCTTTTTTGTATTATTGCCCATCCTGTCGGCTTTTGTTCGCTTGCAGATAAGTCTATACCTATTGATATTTTTGCCTTCAAGTTTGAATTTACCGCCTAAATTTATATATTTGGTTTGGCTTTTGATTAATCAATATTTCGAATCTGAGGCTTGAGGGTTGGAGCTAAGAAAACTTCAAAGAACAAAGACTGGAACATTCTTTGTATGCCTCCCCAGAGACTGGGCCGAGAAGAACGGCCTAGAAAGAGGCTCAGTCGTGGCAATAGCTGAAACACCAGACGGAAACCTTCTAATAAGCCCTAAACCCTCTGCCGAACGGGTTCTGAAAGAAATTACACTTAAACCTAGCCCTTTCCTAGATAGAGAAATAATAGGTAAATACTTGCTTGGATACGACATCATCAAAGTTGAGTCTAAAGAACGCATAAGTCCAGAAGACAGAGAAAAAGTTAAACAGGCTGCAACTCGTCTTGTCGGACTAGAAATAGTTGAGGAGGATTACGCCAAAATAATTTTACAATGTCTTCTGGAACCCTCTTCCTTCCCGCCAGACAAGGTTTTAAAGCGTGAGTACGCCATTGCCGCAAGCATGCATAGAGACGCCGTAACCGCCCTACTTGACGGCGACAAGAAACTCGCCAAAAACGTTGTTGCAAGAGACAATGAAGTCAATCGCCTCTACTTCCTTCTGGTAAGAATTCTTAGAACGGTAATTCAAAATCCAAGCCTAGGCGAAAAGCTTGGGATACGTCCAATAAACTGCTTGGATTATCGAATTACAAGTTCCCTTGTTGAATCCATCGGCGACCAATCGGCTCAGCTTGCAAAAGAAGTAGCCGAATCTAGGGCGGCTAAGCCGAAACAAAAAGTGGCCAAGCTCATTATGGAACTGCACTCAACAATTTATGATTCTCATGAAACAGCGATTAAGGCGCTTTTCCTGCATGATGTCCCATTAGCCGAATCTGTAAGAAGCCTACAGAACAAAATCGATGAACTCAAGGAAAAACTTCATCAAGAGCTTAAAGGGGAAGAGAACACGGAATATTTCCTATCAGCCATTTCCCATCTAACAAGAATTTATGAAAACAGCATAGATATAGCTGACTTGGTAATTCCGAGGCTTTCAGCCTAAACTATTTCTTCTATTAAAGCCATTCTACTCAACGGTGGAAAACTTTGCATAGAACAATTTCTCCTGAAGGCCGCCAATATCATATTGGATGCAAACCCGGCGACCTAGCCAAATATCTACTTGTTCCCGGAGACCCAGAAAGAGTTCCAAAAATAGTAAAACATTGGGATGAAGCCCATGAAGTTTCCAGTCACAGAGAATTTAGAGCCTTT
>CAYOFB010000096.1:0-3537 GCA_964403145.1 uncultured Candidatus Bathyarchaeia archaeon | reverse complement strand
TTAAAGCTCCGATTATTAGGCTTTCTAGCGCTCTTTTCTTCTTGCATACCCAGTGGGGCGTGTCTGGAATTAGATTATCTCGACATTCTGGATGCGGACACAGCACGGTTTGGTAGCCTAGATTCCAAACTTTTATGATGGATGGATATAGGCTTGCGAAGTCTAGGACTGCGACATTAAAGTGTACGCCTGGAACCGGCTCAACAACTATGGCGCCTTTATACTTTTTTCCTTTAATTATTGCCTTTGTCGCTGTTTTTCCCTTCATGGCGAGTATGTCTTCGGTGTTTGGAATTAGCATGTTCCTTTTTCTATGCTCGTGATAGAGAAAGCTTCTTATCCATCTTGACACTCCTTGGCGGCTTACATCCTCCATTGGCATTCTGCTTATTCTGCTTAACACGAGAATCAGTTTCATTACGAGGTCATCATTGAAGCTTGTGAGTTCGTAGGTTATTTCGGCGTCTCTTAGACAGTATTCGGCTAGTTCCATATAGGTTAGTTCCGATAGGGGCTTTTCTAGGGCTATTTTTTTCTTTCCGAGTAAGGCTTCAGCTACTTCGTCTAAGGTTACATCGCGATATTTGTTTCCGAACGCGTACACTTGGATTGAACGGTTGAAGAAGAACTTGTACAGATCTATATGCACTCCATACTTTAATGTGCAGACTCTTCTTCCAAGCTCTATTGGAATTTCATCTCTGCGCATTCCAAATTTTTCTGCTCTGTGAAGTAGATATCGTAGGTCGAAGTCGTCGCCGTTAAAGGTTATGACAAATGGATATTCCTCTAATACCTTAAAGACTTCCCTGATAAGCTTCTCCTCAGAGTTGAAATATTCAATTTTCACTTCTGGCGGAAGCCTTGAAATTCCCTCTTTCACGCCCTCACGCCTATAAATTAGCGCTCGCTTATTTCCATCCGAATCAACTAGACAGACGCATGCTATAGGATAGGCGGCTTCCCTTGGATCCGGAACTCGCGTAGGAATCGGCGACAAGACTTCTATGTCTAAGGCTATTCTCCTAAATTTTACGGCTGGATATTCCAGAAGCCTAGCCCACTGCTCAATTTGCCTAAGCTCCTCATCTGATTCTTCTTTAAAAAGCGAAATTAAGCTCGCAACCATCTTTTCTGCTTGCGGATGCACTACCGGCTTTAATTGTCCATTCTCAATTTTGTATAGCATTCCAGGATAGAGGTCTCTGTCATAAATGTATGATTCATAGTATTTGATTCTAGCCTCCCAAACCTTGACTTCGGGCTCCGTTACTCCTACAGCAACTTTCGGGTATTCCTCTGGGATTATATCCCTTATGCATCCTCTAGGCTTTCCGCCTATGGCTAAAGGATCTTTGGCAACAACCTTTGTTACCTTAATTGTTTGGTCTTTTAGGCTGTCATATTTTTCTACGACTTCGAAGTGGTCAAATCCGCTGTGAAGCTTTAATTTCTCAATCTTATCAAGTTCTTCAGGCGGCAAGTTCGTGAAGCAATAGGGCTTATGTCCAGTATTATCATACCAGAAATAAATTCGTCTAGTTCTCGGCTCGTAAAGTTTAATGCGTGCAACACCCCTTTTTCCATCATAAGATATAGAGACAAAATAGGATGGAGACAAATTTTCAGGTTCTTCTTGCGAAGTAATCTCTTCAAGAATAGGCTCTTCAGATGGAATTTCTTCAACTAACCCTTCAGCCTTTTCTTTCGCATGAGAAATTAGATATTCATCGAGCTTACGCTGAGCCATTTCCAACAAACCATAATAACACAAGCTACCTAAAAAGCTTACAATAACTCAATTCTCGAATAGTGATGCGGTCCCCAGGATTTGAACCCAGAATAACAGCTGTTGGAGAAACCCTCACAAAATCCGAATTTGGTTCTTCTAGCTCTCAAAAATTTAAACATAAAGTTATTTTATTAATTGTCAATAATAAGAGTAGAGTATGGAGGTCTATTAGTTGGCGAGAGTTGTTCTCAAAGACTTGACTAAGCGTTTCGGAGAGGTTGTGGCAGTTAATAGGTTAAGCTTAGATATAAGGGATAAGGAGTTTGTTGTGCTTTTAGGGCCTTCGGGTAGCGGTAAAACTACTGCTCTTAGATGTATTGCTGGTCTTGAAACTCCTGATGAAGGAGAAATTTACATTGGTGATAGACTTGTGAATGATTTAGAACCGAAAGATAGAGATGTGGCAATGGTTTTTCAGAGTTATGCTCTTTATCCCCATATGACTGTTTTTGAAAATTTGGCTTTTCCTTTGGAGTGTGCAAAGGTTCCAAGGGAGGAAATAAAGGAAAGGGTGCAGCGGGTTGCAGAATTGCTTCAAATAAGAGATCTTCTTGATAGGAAACCTAGGCAGCTGAGCGGTGGACAGCAGCAAAGGGTTGCTTTAGGTAGAGCTATAATCCGAG
Organism: uncultured Candidatus Bathyarchaeia archaeon; assembly: GCA_964403145.1. GTDB lineage: Archaea > Thermoproteota > Bathyarchaeia > Bathyarchaeales > WUQV01 > CAYXFE01. Next base: position 1,122 of record CAYOFB010000096.1, on the reverse strand, counting down.
AACCCAAAGTTTTCCTTATGGATGAGCCCCTAAGCAATTTAGATGCTAAACTTAGAGTCTACATGAGAGCTGAACTTAAAAGGCTCCAAAAGGAACTTGGAGTTACAACCATTTATGTTACTCATGATCAAGTTGAAGCCATGACTATGGCGGATAGAGTAGCCATTCTGGATAGGGGAATACTGCAGCAATTCGACTCGCCAGACCAGGTCTATGCAAAACCATCTAACATTTTCGTGGCAGGCTTTATCGGCAGCCCTCCCACAAACTTCTTTGACTGTACCCTTACTGATGATGGTATACTTGACGCTGGAGAGTTCAAATACTCACTGCCTAAGAATTTAGTAAAGATCATCAAAGAAAAAGCCACCTCAAACGAAGTAGTGCTGGGCATAAGGCCTCAACATATCAAGGTTTATAGACGAAAAGAAAAGGAGAACTTGATAAAAGCACGTCATTACACTACTGAACCTCTAGGAGAAATGGTAATTCTAGACCTCAAGGTTGGAGAAACCCTTGTAAAAGCCATAGTTGACCCGGAATTTAAAGTCGAAAAAGAACACTGGATAGAATTCCCAGTAGAAAAAATATATTTATTTGATAAGAGGACAGGGGTTTCTCTGCTCTAACAGAGATTGCCGAAGGATGACTATGTGAATATAGATGAAATAAAACAAAGATTACTTCTGGAAATTGATAAATTAAAGACTCCAGATGGCTATCTTAAGGCTGGCTATCCAAGATATAACACGCTCTTCGGTCGCGATTCCTTAATTTCCGCGTGGCAAACATTAAAGATAGATTCTTCAATCGCCAAGGCCACCCTCAAAATTTTAGCCAAATATCAAGGAAAAATCACTGATCCAATGTCTGAAGAGGAACCTGGAAAGATTTTGCATGAGCATAGATTTACCATTGAAGAGCAGAAGAAACTTCCAAACTGGAAGTTTCCTTATTATGGCAGTGTCGATAGCACTCCACTTTTTATATTTTTGGCGGCTCAATATCTTAGAGAGACTGGCGATAAATCATTTGTTAAAGGGATAATGAAGAATATTTTAGACGCTTATCTTTGGATAAGAAATTATGGAGATTTAGATAAAGACGGATACGTGGAGTATA
>CAYOFB010000095.1:0-3555 GCA_964403145.1 uncultured Candidatus Bathyarchaeia archaeon | reverse complement strand
CGCTGGATGGACAGCCAGTAATCTTTGAAGAGGAAGACTTGATAGTTGTTGGAGGTGCAAGCGGAAGCGGAATAATGAAGGCTGACTCAATAGGAAGAATAGCGGCGGCACTTTACAAAGGCGAGGAATATGCAGTCTTGTATGGTGGTAGAGAATTCAAAGTTAGCGACTTAAGTCTAAAGGAAAGGAAAGTGGAGCATGAAAAACTCGTAATTTAACATTATGATTAATAAATAAAGGGGATAGTGGAGGTGTTATTCTCCCCTTCTTGCTCTTCCATAAGCTTTCGCTGCGTCGTAGGCTACTATCAAACCCAGTATGAATAGTATTAGGCCTATTATTCCAAAGATTATGTTTAAGCCTTGAGCTAATGGTGGATAGTTTGACAGTGGAGGCTTTGCGAAAAAGCTGCCTAACCAGAAGACTTTGTAGAAGAACTTTAGAGATTCATAGAGCAGTGCTGCTTCGCATGTTATTATCATGAATATAGCTGGTCCCAAAGTATATTTGCTTGGCTTCTTGACCTTAGCTAAGTATATTGAAACAAGCGTTAGAGCAAGTCCAGCTAGAAGCTGGTTTGAACCTCCGAAGAGTAGCCAAAGGTTTATCCATGCCCCCGAATATGCGAATCCTCCTCCTATTATTAGGACTATTAGCGCTGCAACGAATCTGTTTGCTATTGCTGTTTGAAGGGCTGGTCTACCGCTTGTTAGGTCTTTCATAGCCATGGTGAAGAATCTCATGACTAACATTTCAATGGTTAATGCGTAAAGTTCCAGCCACATTCCGTAGAAGCCGTTTATCCAGCCTACGGCGTTACTTCCGAAAATTGGCGTGAGCAAGTTTTCTGCACCAGTTATTAACGCTGTCCACTTAGGAGTCCCCGGAGAAACTGCTGCAACCATGAATGCGCCTAAAGCGGAAAGCGCCAACAAACCCTCCATAATCATTGCTCCGCCACCGACCGGCAAAGCATCTGTTTCAACATCAAGTTGGCCAGCTGAACCCGACGTACTAACTAGGCTGTGCCATCCTGAAATTGCACCACACGCTATTGAAACCATAAGAATCGGCCATATAGGACCTGGACTTCCAGCAGAACCCCAGAAGTCGCCAGGTGCTCCTTCTGGGGTAATACCGAACACTCCTAACCATTCTGGCTGCACTACGTGTACGTTTGTAACGGGAGATATTAATTCGGCGAATATCAGTAACAGAATTCCGAAGATTGCAGGGTAAGATGCCAAGTAAATCACTGGATGAGTGAAGTCAATTAGCGGCGCGGCTGCGGCTATAAAGAGGATTATTGACGTTATTATTATCCAAAATCCGAGGTTTTCATAAACTATTGGATAATAAACACCCAGCACTATTCCTATTATCACAAGTATAAGACCAACGATCGTTGAGGCCGCGACTCCAGTTTTCAGCCTGTAAAGCATCGCTCCGCTCACAACTCCGCCTATTAGCAGGAACATCATCGCCAAAACAGATTCGCCATACCACATGAAGAAGCATGAGCAGAGAAAAACGAAGACAGCAGTTATTAGTATTAGGTAGAATAGGAGGAATCCCATTAAGCCGCTTCTTGCCCTTGGACTTATAATTTCATAAGTTAGTGGCCCCATGGTTTTTCCTTCGTTTCTAACAGACAACATTAGAGTCGAGTAGTCCTGTATCCAGCCTATGAAAAAGTTTCCAACGAGAATCCAGAGCAAAGCTGGAATCCAGCCGTAGAACATTGCTATGAATGGTCCGAAGATTGGCCCTAAACCTGCTATGCCCTTGAACTGGAATCCGTAAAGCACGTATTTGCTTACTGGGAAGAATCTTATTCCGTCCATGTAGGTATGGGCTGGAGTAGGCCTCTTAGGGTCTGGTTCCCAAACGTTCTTGTCATACCATTTGGCATAACCCCAGTAGGCGATTATATAGACAATGATGCCGAGAATGACAAACCATATTGGAAACATTTTTCCTTCACCTAAAGCTCACTTTTTTATAGGTTAAATCCCATTAAGAATTTAACATTTACCCTTGCCAGAATGAAAAGTGATAGAGATGGACCAAAATATCGGACTTTGGATCGTGATTGTTTTAACTTTCATTTTTATGGCATGCTATTACTGGGGTAGAAGAAAGAACTATAAAATCCAAAAGGACTCATGGAAACTGCTGCGGAAACATATAGCATCCTATACCAAGAAGGTAGATTTCAAAACCTATGGATCGAGCGCCTTCCAAATAAGCATTCCTGGAAGAAAAGATGATCTCTTTAAACGATTAGAATTAACAATAGCTCTGCTTCCGAGGGAGATACCGCTTTATTACCTTGTCCAGAAAATACGCGGCAAAAAAGACGAAGTAATAGTTAAAACCCAATTTAGAACCGAACCAAAATTCTCTTTGGAAGCAATACCGAAGGAAATGAAAGTTCCAGAAAGGTTAAGGTCAAAGTTTAAGGAAATAAAAACTGAATCCTTCAAAGGAATAAGCTTTTTCTCATCTAAAGAAGGGCCAGCTAGACTATTGCTTAATGAAACACCTATAAGAAGAAGATTAAAGGATTTAGAGAAAGAATTAAGATTCCTTTCATTATCAGCAGAAACCCCTCACCTCGTCTTCGCCTGCAAGCTCTCACCCGAAGTTTTCTCAAAGATTTTCTCCTTCATAAGAAGTTTAGGCTTAAAGCTCCATGAATTTTCAATGACAGGTAAACGTCGAAAGAACGTCAAGTAAGCGTTCAATAACGCTGTCATCATCGAAATCTAGACGGGCATCTAAGAATATCGTTCTTGAGGTTTCATCACAATTTAGAATGGCATTCAAAAATGTTTCTTCGCTAATTTTTCCAAAAAATCCAAATTTTTTCCTTATTCTAGAATAGATTATGTAGGGCAGTTTGTGGCCGTTTACAGTTAGAAATCCAGCTTTCCTTACTCTTTTCCCCCTTTTCTTTTCAATGCTCTCCCTTTTCTTCCTAAGCCAATTTTCAACATCCAACTTCTTATTATAGCCTCTAGCCTTAACTAAAAGGTTAATTCGCCCCTTTTTCTCACCTAAAATTATGCATATTTGAGTTTGCCCTCTTGTCACCCAAGTTTTTCCATTAATTTCAGCCCAATGCTCAACATCTGTTTCAAACGGAATCGGTCCTACATCCCAGCTTTCCGGAACCTTAAATTCTAGAAACTCCGCGGTGCCCATAAGCAAATTTCTACATTCTAAAAGAACATCCTTCCTTTTCGTTTTCATAAAGTTCACTCTAAAAACATTCATAAAACATAGGATTTAAATTTTAATATTCCCTTAAAGAAGGTAGAGGCAATAAAATGAATTTTGCAGAAATCAAAAATCGACTGAAAAAGGCTCTTTCCGAATTTATTTACGGATTTACTGTCCACGGTCACGTGGAAGTTATTAAAAAACAGATAATGCTTCACGATTTGACCTTTATGTCTCTTCTCTATGGAGATATGCTTGGAATACCGTTGATGCCGCCCATCTACAAGCTTAGGCTTCTACCATATTTCTTTCCACTTATAGAACTATGGA
>CAYOFB010000094.1:0-3625 GCA_964403145.1 uncultured Candidatus Bathyarchaeia archaeon | reverse complement strand
AATCACAAGTCATCTACAGTTTAATTTTCCATAAGTTTTATCCTGTCTTTATTTTCCGTTTTTGTTCTTTACTTTGGCTTATTTCATTTGACATTTAGTCTGTGCTTCTTAGGTTGAAGCTTAAAGGTTATGCAGGTTTTCCAGCACCTCTTTTGCGTTATGAGGGGTTTTCTCTAAAAAAGCACATAGTTGCTGCCAGGGTGCGGCACCACACAAATGTCAGATACACCACAAAAACCGGGATACTTTTCCCCCAACAGCCAGTATGAGCCTTGGCTTTATGGTATTAATCTCCTCCTCTAAGTATCGCGAGGGGTGGTTCTTCAAAGCCTTGTTTTTTCACGAGTAGAGTCACACACACACACACCCGCTGATTACTAATTTTAAGGAAGCACTTCCTCAAATGAGTCCAGTAAACGTTAGCCTTTTCTCCCTTGGTTGGAATCTGCCTCTAAACAGGGCTTGTAGGAATGTGAAGGTTGGTGATTAGCGATGGAAGATATGAAATCCGAATCAGCTTCTTCGTTGGGCCTTCAGCCACGACTAAGACTCTGACTCTGTTTTTAAGTTTAAAGAGTAGGCGATGAATTTTGTCTTTTAGGGACAATTGTTGCATCTTTTTCCATTTTCTATCTGTTGCCAAATCTCCATTATGGTTCACTTAACCTTCATTCTTTTCTTTCTCCTTATTTATCAAAAATTTCCATTTTCTAAATAACTGGTTACCCACTCCCTGAATTTGCCCCACAGGATTGGAGGAAATGTTGTCTTTATTACTCCATCCTTTTTTCTAAAAATACCTCCTGAAAACGATGTAACCAGCACCGGCACTAAAGGATAATCTATAGGAATGTGCAATTCTTTCTTTGCATTTGGATTTTCGGATAAATATTTTTCTAATTTCTTAACAAACCTTACTTTAGCCGAATATTTAAGTGGACTATACTTTCTGGTAAATTCACTTTCTACAATAATTACATGCTTTGGTTCATCTTCATGAATCAGCAAAATATCTATGTCTGTCTTTTCTTTTCCTATAATATTTAAGAAGTCTGAAAAAGCGGGATGCGAGTCTCTGTCAATTGTGATTCTAGGTAGAGTTATACCCTCTGGTGGTCTGTAGGAGTATCTGAGTTCCTCAGTTTCTATTCCATATTTTCTCAACATTTTCAAGGCGTTATCAAGATTAATTTCATCGGTAGTTGTAAGTGAGCCGCTGAAGATTTTTGACTTTTCGTAGAGTATTATAATCTTGCCAGTCAATATCTCCGCTAGAATCCTTTCAAAAGCATCTCCCTTAAACTTGTTTACTACTTCCTCCTCTGCTTCTCTTAAAGAAAGACAAAGTTCTAAAAAGTTGTTTAGTTGAAGTAATTTTGTGTTAATTCTAAACCGCCCGTCTCTATCTTCATAAAAAATGGGGATTAAAGAATGTGGAAGATTTTGAAGGACAAGATTTTTTAATTTCTTAATAGTTAGGGTTAATTTCTCGATGATTAGGGTTAAACTATCCGGAGACAAACCACAACTGCTCATCAATTTCTCAATTTCTTCATAGGTAAACAGTTTTGATCTTCTAACACGTCTATCTTCTGATGAGATTTCTGGTATTTCTTCTGTCAAATATAGATAAAGTGTAGAAAAAAGCTTGCCAATGTTTGATATCAGATTTTCGTATTCCATTAGATCATGAATTCCAATCTCATTAAGGAACTTGGAAAAAATCTCTCTCACACATTCTTCTTTATCATAAACATCCGTGAAAATTCTAAACTCTGTTTCTCTCTCGCAAATATTTAACAACTCATATTCAGAGTCTTCCAAATTGTGCAAATCTTCAAACTTCCTAAAGATTTCATCGCGGTTCCGATAAATTTGTTTCCACCGTGGAGAATCGGGGATGGCTTCAGCAATTCTTTTATTCCAATTTAAAAAATCTTCTTTATTATGTATCCTGCCTTTAAGATATGGCATTTGATGCATTGTCGTGAGAATTTCAGAAGCAATAAAAAATCTGGTATCTGATAAAGTCAAATTCACTAATTCATCTTCAGCAACATGAATTGTGTATGAATTAGGAGCTTTCCCGCAGCTCCATATTTCGAGAGCTATTTCCCTTAATATATCGTCTTTGAAATATGCTATTCTTTTGAATTTATTTCCTGCTTTTACATAGCCTGTAGATCTGATGAAAAGTGAAAGAAATTCATCATAGCTGATACCCAAACCCAGGCTTTTATATAATTTAAAAACATCTTTATTCCGCACTAGCTCAGGCCAATCTTTTGTTTTATGCCATAGAATATTTTGCATTACTTCGTTTCTCAAAGTGAGAACCGAAAATAAAGTTTGTCAATTTTTCTTATCTCTTTTTTGGTTCAAAGGTTAGTGTTGGGGGAGTGAAAAGTGTGCGTGCTACACTGATTGCTCTTGGAAGCGACAAAATTCTGATGGGGTATTTGGCAGAATTGGGGCCTATCGACCCGCAACTGAGGATCGCCTTTAGAAGAGACAATTCCGGCTAAATCTTCTTATGATGGCTCAGATACGACCTGAAATGCTGGCGAGTTGTCAAAATGCCATAGAGAGTGCTCGAAGCCTTGCTGAAAAATGACTAAAGAACTATATGCTAAAAATGACCCAGAACAAGCAGAAAAAGTTGCCCAGTAACTCTTAGAAGGTAAGGCATATAAGTCTCACGGCAAAGTTATCGATTTTGAAGAAGCAACTTGACTTAATGTCTCTAGTTCTAAGAGCTTGTCTCCTTTTTCTTTTTTGAGCTTACTAGGATAAGAGAAACGAAGAAATGTTCTTCAGGACCATGGGGGACAAATTTCCGATGGATCCCAGAGACTAATACCAAAAAGGGTTCAAATCCTATTTTATGGTCGTATAGAATCGTATGGAAGAGGTGCGGAGGCCGAATTCTCTAAACAAAAAGCACCGATTTCAGAGTTACTAATGTTAATTAGCCTATTTCCGTCTATACTATCGTATTTGGCTTCCAGATTTTCTAATTCAGTTTGCAAAGATAACATTATCGTTCCTGTCGTTGCTTTAACATGAATGCACTTATGGGTAGGGCGGGTCACATACTTTAAGGCGTGTGTAGGTATGGATAACAGAATGTTTCCATTTTTTGGGTTAAGCATGAAGTTATCAGTAGGTTGGTGCAACGAAATTATAGGTGAATCTTTTTGTATAAACGATGTTTGAATATTGATCAGATAATAGCTGGCTGTGATTCCTCCGAAAATTATTAAGAGAGATAGTGTGACCGCGACCGCTGCGTTGCGGTGCACTAAACTATTCTTTGATGTCAACCTGGCAATGTTCCTTACTCTTTGATTTACATGCGGATGAGTTGCAAATATCTCGGACTTCCGGGCGATAGGAGATACAAGGAATAAGCTTGAGGTCAAGCGAGCCAGTAAGCTTTCTTTAGGAAACGTCTGTAATACTTTATGTATTTTTGCAAAGGAACTCATCAAAAAGAATGAACAGTTTGTAGGCTTCTATCATATGGCTTCAAGTCTCTATATTGAGATTATTTTCAGCTTAATCTTACAAAGCTTGCAATTTCTTGTATTGCTTTTGATAAGATTCGCGTAGGTTAATTTTAAAT
>CAYOFB010000093.1:0-3682 GCA_964403145.1 uncultured Candidatus Bathyarchaeia archaeon | reverse complement strand
CTGGACATGTAATCTTCAAGAATTTTGCTGAAAACAAGCGTAGAGGAGTATTCAAAGGAGAGTTATATCCGGTAAATCCGAAGGAAGAATATATTCTGGGCTTTAAATGCTATCCTTCATTAGGCGAAATTCCCGGAAAGGTCGATTTAATAGTCATTGTTGTTCCAGCTCCGGCTGTTCCCGGAATAATGCGTGAAGCAGCCGCGAAGGGAGTAAAGGCAGCAGTCATAATTACGGCTGGATTCAGCGAAATAGGAAATCATGAACTGGAAAGGGAAGTTGCCGAAATAGCCAAGAAAGCCGGAATAAGAGTTCTTGGACCAAACTGCCTCGGCGTCTATGATTCTCGAACAGGCGTCGACATGCTGTTCCTTCCAGAAACAAAGATTTTAAGCACAGGAGACGAAATGGTTGCGACTCCAAGGCCCATGGCAGGAAACATTTCCATAGTAACTCAAAGCGGAGCATTCGGCGCCTCAGCCCTAGACTTTCTGACTGGCAGACAATTGGGAATAAGCAAGTTCGTAAGTTTCGGAAACAAATGTGATGTGAATGAGGCTGAAATGCTTGAATATCTGCTACATGATGAGTACACGCATGTTATCCTCCTATACGTTGAGGGAATACGTGAAGGAAGGAAATTCATGGAGGCAGCAAGAAAGGTTACACGTGTAAAGCCTGTTGTAGCCCTAAAGACCGGAAGAACCTCTGCTGGAGCAAGAGCCGCCGCCTCGCATACCGGCTCAATTGCGGGAACAGACAGCATATATGAAGCCGCATTCAAGCAATGCGGAGTAATAAGGGCGAAGGACATGGAAGAATTCTTCGACCTAGGAAAAGCCCTAGCCTATCAGCCACCAGCAAGGGGAAACGTTATAGGAATAATTACCGACGCTGGCGGACCGGGCATAATGGCAGTAGACGAATGCGAAAGCAGAGGATTAAACGTAAAGAAATTCTCCGACGAAACAATTCAAAAATTTGAAAAACTCAAAGAAGAAGGAAAAATTCCAAAATTCGCAACTAACCTTAACCCCGTAGACTTAACCGGCTCCGCAACATCAGAAATGTTTGAAATCGCAACAAAAATTCTTCTTGACGATCCGGAAATAAACGGAATAATAATTTTGGGTCTTCATCATCTTCCAGCCTTGATGGAGGACTTCATAGACAGAATTGCAAACCTTGTTAAGGGATGCGGGAAGCCAGTTGTAGCTTGTGACATAGGTGAGACCGAAATGGCCATGTACATCCGCTCAAGATTCGATAAGTATGGTATTCCAGCCTATGGATCGCCTGAAGACGCGGCCAGAGCGATACATGCACTTGTCAGATATGGAAGTTACCTGCAGAAATGCGGATGCTTTGAGGAGTATATGGAGGCGTTCTACAAGAGAAAAGGAATAAAATAGAAGAGTTAGCCTTATTCACAATAAACTAGGATTTCTAGTCTATCTCCATCTTTTAAATTTAATTTTTCACGTAAATTTAGCGGAGAAATTATTTCAATCAAGTTTTCTGGATAGTTTGGAACTAATGGAAGAATTAGAGCAGCTTCAGCCTCGTCTAACTCCTTAATTTTTGCTTTGAAGCATTTTGCTTTGCAATATCCCTTTTCTGGAATAATTGTTATTCCCTCAAATTTTTTTAGTTTATTCCTTTTTTCAGCCTCTTTATTGGATAAAATGAGGTTTAGTGTTCCTGGATATGGGTTGAAGCCCAATTTCTCTCTGAACTGTTTCTTTGCCCATTCTAGCTTCACAAAATTTCTGCCTACTCCCTTTCCACTTGTAATAAATCCTATAATTCTTATTTTGTTCTGTTCTTTAGCCATTGAGCCACCTTTCTGAAGAAATCGTTCGATGACAAGTTTATTATTGGAATAATTATTTTCTCCTTAGTTTCGACTTGCGGCTTATAATTTGGCATTAATGCATAGCTTAAGAATGTCCAGTAAATTCTTCTATTTTCTATTAGTTCTTTGGCCGCTGCGTCGGTTGTAGCCATTAGGGGGAAGTATAGAAATGCTACTCCTTCGGCCCAGTATAAGCCGGATGGTTTTCCACCAGCAATTATGGCTGTAAATCTTGCAAGTTCCTCTATGGAGTCAAATTTGGTGCATTGCATAACTACGAGTTCCTTAAAGGGTTCGTATCGAATTTTGACTTCTTCCATCATTTACTCCTAGCCAGTATTTTCGCGAACTTGCCTTATTTGTTTTGCCAAACCCATAACAGTTAATAAATCATTTGTCTACAAGTGTTGGCTAGGAGACCTTTACTTGAAGGAGATAAGAGTTGCAGTAGCCGGAGTTGGAAACTGTGCCTCAGCCCTAATCCAAGGGGTCGAATACTACAGAAACGCAAAGGAAAACGAGCTTGTCCCGGGACTTATGCATGTAAAATTTGGAAGCTACCATATTAGAGACATCAAATTTGTGGCCGCCTTTGACGTGAACAGGCTTAAAATAGGCAAAGACTTATCTGAGGCAATATTTGCTGAACCTAACTGCTGCGCAAAATTTGCTGAAGTACCAAAACTTGGAGTTAAAGTCCTACCAGGCCCAATCTTGGATGGAGTTGCTACTCATATGCATAAGCCATTCAAAGCTTATGATGACAAGGAAATGAACATGGATGTTGCAGAGGCCTTAAGAGAGGCTGAAGCTGACATGTTAGTTAATTTTCTTCCAGTAGGAAGCCATAAAGCCACACAGTTTTACGCAAACGCTTGTCTAGAAGCTGGATGCGCATTCATAAATTGTATACCAGAATTTATTGCCTCAGACTCGCACTGGGCTGAAAAATTTGAGCGTAGAGGCTTGCCAGTTGCTGGCGACGACATTAAAAGCCAGCTTGGCGCGACAATTCTTCATAGAAGCATAGTGAATCTATGCCTAAACCGCGGAGTCATCGTCGATGAGACCTACCAGCTTAACCTAGGCGGGAACACCGACTTTCTGAACATGACCGTAGAGGAAAGGCTAAAAACAAAGCGGATAAGCAAAACTGAAGCCGTAACAAGCCTAGTTCCATACGAAATTCCTACGAGAATAGGGCCGTCAGATTATGTGCCGTTTCTAGGCGACAAGAAGATATGCTACATACACTTGAAGGGTAGAAAGTTTGGAGACCAGCCAGTTAAGATTACAGTTAAGCTTGAGGTTGAAGATTCGCCTAACAGCGCTGGAGTAGTGATAGACGTGATTAGAGCCATGAAAATCGCCCTAGACAGAGGAATAAGCGGGCCGCTGATAAGCATTTCAGCCTATGCCTTCAAGCATCCACCAGTTCAAGCGCCGGATTCTCAAGCCAAAAAATGGGTTGAAGAATACATTGAAGGGAAAAGAGAGAGGTAACCTGCAAGAATACCAAAAACCAAATAAATTAGGGGAAACAACAATCTACAAAACCTAGCGGTGAAGAGGAGATGCCTAAGGAGATCAAAAATATTGATGAGTTCGTAGAAATTTCAGAAAGAGCGGAATATTGCGCAGTGAAACGCCTAAAAGACTGTGTAAAATTAAAGCTGAGAACAAGACGCTACCTATATACGCTTAAAGTTGACCCATTGAAGGCGGAAGAAGTAATTAAGAAGTTAAAATGCGAAATAGTAGAGGTCTAGTTTTAGATAAGGCTTGAAAGAAACATTAGGGCCAAGCCCAGCCCTATTGGTACTGGAA
>CAYOFB010000092.1:0-3762 GCA_964403145.1 uncultured Candidatus Bathyarchaeia archaeon | reverse complement strand
CTACTTCTCTTACATGATCACTTGTCCAAGAGAGTGCAGCTTCCCAACTCCTGTAATGGTCTGGTAATTCCCTCTTTACTTCTTTCTTCTGTTTCGATCCAAGCTTTTTAATGGTAAATAACGGCTTAAAGATGTGAGCGCGAATAGTCTCAGCATCTTCTCTTACGTATGTTTTGAATTCGATAATTATGGGCGGATATTTTAAAGCCTTACATGCTTCCTCAACTTCTCTGGTTTTCTCATCTATTATGACCACTATTTTTGGATTTTTGGAAATTAGTTTCGACAGGAATCTGTGAATTTCTTTAGAGGCTATGTGCTTCTCCACAAATGATCTTAGAGATAAATCTTCATTTATTTTGTTGTAAAGCGTTTCAACGATTTCACTTCTGATTCTTGGATTTTCAATTCCATTAATGAATTTAGTAAGTTGTTTTACTATATGATCGTAGATTGGATGGGTGGAGAGCTCGTTTTCGACGACATACCACTCATTTCTAGAAAGGTTAATTACGTATGCGTCCGGGATGGATCCTATCCCAGAAGCGGATCTCAAATGATGCTTAACATCAAAGTAGATCGAATCTTCACCAAAAATATGCTTATAGTTCTCTTTAATTAAAGGATGAAATTCTTTTTCTTCATCTTTAGGTTTCCATAAATTGAATTTTTTACCGTCTGCAATTAAAATCTCCATGTTAATCAACACATAATTCTGGATTAAAATATTTAAAAATTAAACTGCAATTTCCAGTTTGCTGATCTTTGATTTCCCGGATTACTTTAACTTTGGTCTCAGTGCAAAATAGAATATTGTTCTACTAAACTTTTATTTGGTTTTGTGCGGCTATGTCTCTTGCCTTTGTTGGTGTGCTGGCTTGCCTGTTCTTTCGCCTAAAACTGTTGCACGTTTGCCCCTCGGCCTCCCCTTAGTAGATGATGTTTTTCCAGGGTTTGAGCCGGGCGACTTCGCTGTTTTTCATGGACCAGCATCAAATCTTATGCTTTTTGAGCTTTGTGTTCGTTGTGAGCTACCGCCTTCTAGGGGCGGTTTAGGCTCTTCGGCGGTCTTTGTTGATGGCGGTAATGTTTTTAATCCGTATGTTGTTTCCGGGATTGCCCGTGGCTATGGCTTGAATCCGAAGGATGTTTTGGAAAGGATTTATGTTTCGAGGGCCTTTACGGCCTATCAGCTTTCCTCGCTTATTCTGGAGAAGCTGGAGAAGGCGGTTAGGAAGTTTAGGTCCAAGCTTGTTGCTGTTTCCGATATTTCCAGTCTTTTTCTTGATAGGGATGTTCCTAAAACTGAGGCTCAAGATTTATTCCTGAAGGTTTGTGGAAGGCTTGAGAAGATTGCTAAGGAAAAGAAAGTTATTGTTGTGGCTTCTCATACTGGGAGGACAGGTTCTAGCCGATGCATGTTTTTGGAAACTGTTCTCTACGGTAGGGCTAATATTGTTTTTGGGCTTAAGCAGAGTCGAGGCGTATTGAAGCTTTCTTTGGAAAGTCATCCTAGGCTTAAGCCGTTTACTGTTGAGCTTCGTGAAAATGAGGTTCGCTTAACTGATTTTATGGAGGTGAAGCCTGGTGGGAAGGACGGTTCCATCGTATAGGCAGGCGCTTGAAAGCGAGATCAGTAGCTGGGAGGGCTTCAGAAAGGCGCTTAGGGGCAGAGACGCCGAAGCCTTTAATGAACTGATGAAGATGGCTAGGACATATGCTTCCGCTGGCGGAATGGCTACTAGGCCAGTAATTGCTGAAGCCTTGTTTATGTCAGTCCTTGTCGGCTTGCAGAGGCAAATTATGGAGTTAAGGGAGAAAGTTGAGCAGCTGGAAAAGAAACTTTAGGAAGCTTGATCCAGTTAGGGGCTGGCTGCTGGACGTTTATCCCTCCGGCCCCAGCCAGATCACAGTATGGATAATAGCTGAGAACGGCGAAAGATTGAGGTTTATTGACAATTTTACTAGGAGAATTTATGTTTCTGGTCGAATGCGGGATCTGCAAGAGTTAACCAGGCATTTGGCCGGAAGCAAGTCTGTCGCGGCGTGGAGATTCGTTGAGAAAAGGGCCGACTTGATGGATAGCGAGCCGAGGAAAGTTTTGGAGATTGACATCACTGATTACAGGCGGATACCGTACTTTGCGAGAAAGCTTCTACGGCTGGGTGGATATGAAAAGTTTAGGCTTTATAATGTTGATGTTCCTGTTTCGCAGACTTATCTCTATGAAAAGGATATTTTTCCATTAGCCTACTTGACTGTTGTTGATGCCGGGAATAGGCTGTCCTACATTTTGCATGATTCTGTTGAGAGCATAGACTATGCCTTACCGCCGCTTCGCGCGGCTTGGCTGAACGTATATCCAAAGAGGAGCGGTGCGGTTCCAAGCTTTAACGATCCGATAGATGCGGTGACTCTTGAAGTGAATGGGAAGACTGTGGCGGTGAACGGCAGTTCTGAAGCTGAGAAAATTTTGGGGCTGGTGGAAGCTGTAAAAAGGGAGGATCCCGACATCATATTTACGCGAGGCGGCGACGCATATCTATTTCCCTATCTGGCTCATAGAGCTTTCGTGAATGGCATTCTGGACAGGCTTGTTTTAAGCAGGGAGGATGTGCCAGTTAAGGCGAAGAGAAGCCGTGGAAGAACCTTCTTCTCTTATGGTCGAGTCTATCATAAGGCGCCTATACGCCGGCTTTTCGGCAGGATTCACATCGATGTGGACAACACGTTTATTTTTGCTGCTTGTGGAATGGAAGGCCTGATTGAAGTGGCTAGGACTTGCAGGGTTCCCTTGCATAGAGCTGCCCGAGCCAGTATTGGCAGCATTATGACTTCTCTTCAGCTTTACGTTGCCTGGAAAGATGGAATCTTGATTCCTTGGAAGAAGCGGGAGCCAGAATCATTCAAGTCTGCATGGGAGCTTCTAGTAGCTGATCGCGGAGGCTTCATCTACGAGCCGAAAATTGGAATTCATGACGAGGTTTACGAGGTTGATTTTACTTCTATGTTTCCGATGCTTATGCTTACGAGGAATATTTCGGCTGAAACTGTTCTTTGCAGGTGCTGTCCCAATTCTAGGCTTAGGGTTCCGGAGCTAGGCTATAATATTTGTGAAAAGAGGAGGGGTATTGTTCCGAAAACGCTTGATCTGCTTTTAAAGAAGCGTTTGAGGTATAAACGTTTGAGGCGTGAAGTTAAGGATGAGACGTTGCGAAGAGTTTATAGTTTGAGGCAGGAGGCCCTCAAATGGATTCTCGTCACGTGTTTTGGCTATTTGGGCTATAAGAATGCTAGGTTTGGAAAAGTGGATGCGCACATTGCGGTTTGCGCCTTCGCAAGGGAGGCTTTGCTGAAAACTGCTAAGATGGCTGAGGAAAGAGGCTTCGAAATAATCCATGGAATTGTGGATTCGCTTTGGATTAGGAAGGCTGGCGCATCGCCGAGGGAAGTAGCCGAATTCTGCCGTGAAGTTTCGAAGGAGATAGGCGTTCCATTAAGTGTGGAGGGCAGGTATCGCTGGATAGTTTTTCTCCCATCCAAAGTGTTGAGCGACGTCCCGGTCTTGAACAGATATTACGGCGTTTTTGAAGACGGCAGAATCAAAGCGAGAGGAATAGAGGCCAGAAGAAGAGATACTCCGCCCTTCATTGCAGAGGCTCAAATGAGCATGATTAGAGAATTAGCCAAGGCGAAGAACGCTAAGGAATTTATGGAGAGAATTCCCTCAGCGCTTAAACGGCTCAGATACTATGCTGAGGC
>CAYOFB010000091.1:0-3899 GCA_964403145.1 uncultured Candidatus Bathyarchaeia archaeon | reverse complement strand
ATTATGTCGCCATCAACCCAAACGATGTACTTTCCTTCCGCATTATTAACTACTACATTTCTTGAGTAGCCTAATCCTTTCCATTCATGATGAAAAATTTTAACGCGCATATTCATCTTAGGAACGTAGCTCTTTATTATAGAGAGAGTGTTATCTTCGCTTCCGTCATCGACAAAGATAACTTCCATGAGTTCATGCGGGTAATCTTGAGCAATAATACTTTCAATAGTTTCATGGATTGTGTGAGCACAGTTTCTGACGCAGACACCAATAGTAACTATTGTTTTTGTCTCCCTATTTTTATTTAATGTTAATTTCAATGCCCGTAACCTTCAAGATGAGCCTTGGTAAAGCCGTAACAAAAAGCTAACCTTTTGAAAGTGTAATGGAAAGGCAGTAAGAATAATAGTTTTCGTCTGGTCAATTTATAGGCAAGTGGAAAACGCAATATTCCGGCCATCAACCCTCCTAAAGGCGACATTTTAAGAAGCATACTCACATCCCTATTTTTGTGGAAAAGATAGTGCCCACCGCGACCCCACCAGGCGTATTGATCCCACAAGCCTTTCCAAGATTCTTTACATAACTCGTAAAAAAATGCGGGAGTCACTTGAGCCGCCCAACCACTCGCCAGCACCCTTTGCGCGAGTTCTGTGTCTTCACCCGCGCCCTTAATATTAATATCAAAACCACCAACCTGACGAATTGCATCAAGCCTATAAATAGCCCCTTCAGTTCCACAAATCCCTAACGGCACCGCCTTCCTACTTCTAAAACTTTCTACAACGAATGGAATATTCTCTAAGTAAGCGATAGGCCCAAGTTCAGGCCATATTCCATACATAGCCCGACCAATACCGACTTTGGGGTTTTTCTCCATAAACTCTACCTGTTTCCTTACAAAATCTTTAGGCAATATCATATCTCCATCAACCCAGACGATGTACTTTCCATGCGCATTATCAACAACAATTTGCCTAGCATAACCCAACCCCTTATCTTCACGGAAAACTCTAACTTTCATATCTGTTCCTTTAATATGCTTTTTAATAATAGACAATGTTCCGTCAGTGCTGCAACCATCAACAATCAATACTTCCATACATTCATGTGGATAATCTTGGGCTATAATGCTCTTAATAGCCCCACCAACGGTAGTGGCACAATTGCGAACACAAACACCAACAGTAACCAAAGGTAAGGAAACCTTACAAATGTTGTTTTCATTCAATTTGCAAACTACCTTACACGACAATAAAGCATTTTATAAAAGTATAAAAGACCTTTATTCTCCTTTTGTGCTTGACGCATGCCGTACCCTCACCAAAGATATTCAGTCCAATACAGCGACTAATTTATATTCCTTTGGGAAAAAGCGTGTTTCGCCTTAGCAATTCCTACATTCACATTTTTTCCACAATTCTACTTGTTTTCTAACATGAGTCTTTGGTAAGATCATGTCGCCATCCATCCGAATGATATATTTTCCAGAAGCATTCCATACCACAACATTTCTAGAATAACTAAGTCCTTTCCATTTATGATGGTCTTCACTTTCATATCCATTTTTGGGCTGTATTCTTCGATTATGAAGAAGGTATTATCTTCGCTTCCATCATCAACAAAGATTACTTCCATAAGCTTGTGAGGATGATCCTGCTTCATAATACTTTCAATAGCTTCTCTAATTGTATTTTTTGTATTTTCACAATTTCTTACACAGACTCCAACCCTAACCTTAGGGCCACACAATTTTCTTTCAATGGATTCTAGATCCAGACCGGTTTTGTTATTTGCAGGAAATGGCAGTTACCAACACGACATAATCACAGACATGAATCATACAAGTTATTTGCTGATAACATTGACTATACTCTTAGGATATTCCGTTGCCAGACACCTCGAAGAATATTTGATTCTTATACGCTTCTCGGATTACTTTTAAATCTTCAAGAGCGTCTAAGCCATCAGGGGAAGGGTGATTATCTTTCCTTATGCAGTCGATGAAGTATGACACTTCATTTAAGTAAGGTTCGAAAAAAGTAGGGGTTTTTCCCAGAATTAGTTGAACTGCTGTGATTATCTTGCCGTGGGACTTGTGGCTACTAATTGCGTGATCAACGGTCCCATAAAGTTCGACGCCAACCTTAGTTTTCTGAGAGAACCAACCAACGTTAATGATTGCCGTTGTTCCAGATTCAAAATTTGCGATACATAAAGCTTGATCTTCGAAGTCGAAGTTAAACCTATAACCGAGATGGGCTTTAATTCGCTTAACCGTGCCGAAATACCATCGTGTTAGATTTATCATGTGGCTTCCTAAATCCATTAATGCTCCGCCACCAGTCAGATCTTTGTTAAACCACCATTCAGGAACAGGTAGCGGAGTCATAGTTTCAGCTCGATGCATAAAAGGACCTGCAGCAATGTTAACTGCATGTGCAACTTGAATATCCCCGAGCACTCCACTTTCCATTTGCTTCTTTATATCTATAAACTTGCGGGAAAACCTCAAAGGATAACCGACCATTAATTTGACATCATGTTTTTTCACAGCACTAATTATTTTCTTTCCTTCTTCTAGTTTACTAGCAAGCGGTTTTTCTAGAAAAACATGCTTTCCTTCTTCCGCTGCACTTATGGTACATTCTGTGTGTAGATACGTGGGAAGCGAAATTAGTACAGCGTCTATATCCGGTTGTTTCAAAAGTTCGTGGTAGTCCGTAAATAATCGTTTAATTCCCAGTTCTCGAGCGTAGCTCAAGGCTTTCTTTGAGATGTCTGCGGCTGCCACGACCTTCGCAGATTTTAATTTTAAACAATTTTTAAGGTGGATTTTCCCTATATATCCGAGGCCGATAATTCCCATATGAACCTTCTTCATCCCTATCACGAAATAGTTAGATTAAACGTTTATCTAATCCTATAGCGCAAACTACTTTATACCCAAATGCAATTGCCTTTTCTGAAAACCCTCTCTTCGGAAATCTTTTCCTAAAGTATTCCAGATCTACTCCTCTAACTGCGAAGGACGATTTTCCAAGCTCTTCTTTCTCCGCCAACATCACATGATCAACAGACTTAGGATTTACACTCATAATTGTTGCGGCCGCCGCATCCATTGCAACCGGATCTTGACTTACCATTATAAGCCCCAACTTTAGGGTTTTTGAACCGCAAACAATCAAGCCATCAAGAAAATGTAAATCGAACGGCATAATCTTGTTTAATGCGACAATAACCTCGTCAAGTTTAGGATGATACTTGAACTTTTTCGGGTAAGGATTGCAGCCAAAAATATTTTTTAAAGCACATGAAATTTTCGTGAAAGTCATATACTTCATTTTCGGAACATTCACGCGTAAATCAGCATTTTTAATTACCTTAGGAATTAAAAACTCGAAAACTTCATCCTTAACTTTCACTTTAGCGGTTTCGGATTCAGCCTCGGAAAGATTAACCAAATTTACGCGGTATTTTTTTGCAAGTTTCTCGTAACCCAAATATTTAAATACGTATTTGCATTTCATGGCCGAGGCGTCGGACTCTACAATGGAGATTTCTATGTCTGGAGAAATTTCTTCGCGAAACATTTCGATTAGTGCAGCGACGAAATTCGGATCCGTTGTCTGACCTGTAGAGTAGTCCCAATAATAGCACATGTTCGGTTTAATGACAATCCTTTTCGCTTTGGGAAACGAGTAATTAATTAATTCAAGCGCTTTTTTAACTGCTTCTTTGATAGAATTCACGTTTCGATCTTTACATTCAATCAGTCCAACTAAGCTCAACAAATCACCACTAGATCGCTGATTCATTTTTCCCAGGCGACATATCGCCGCTTAAATATGTACGTCATTAAAGCACTTATCAGAATTATGTTGTCAATGATAAGTTCA
>CAYOFB010000090.1:0-3933 GCA_964403145.1 uncultured Candidatus Bathyarchaeia archaeon | reverse complement strand
CTATCGCGCCATAAATTAGCATGCAAGTTCTTAATATGCTGATCAGCAATATTACGCCAGTGAATATTAGGGCGAAAATTTTCGGATGGTTGATTATGACACGTTCGATTTCACGTTTTGGAAGAAAATTCAGGACAATTTGGACGTAGAAGCTCATTCCGATAAGTATAAGCGATATGACTAGGACGTTATGGATGAATACCATTCCTACTGAAAGAAAGAGGTTAGTGAAAACTTTCTCCAAAGTGTTGAAGAAGATTGTATTTTCAATGTAAGCGAGCAGTAAACAGCAGAGAAAAGCTAGACCGAGCAGAGCAGTCTTTATTTTCGGTTTCATCTCATGTCTCTCACGCGAAAATTATGAAAAGGCCTATAGTGCCTTTGAAGAACTCTAAAAGAGTAAGCGGTATGGCCAGTATCAATCCCACTATTACGATTAGGGCTATCCAGACGATTACCGCCAAGATTCCTATTGCAAGAGCGTTTAACCATCCAGTCTCGAAATACTGTTTAATCAACGCCAGCCAAATCAAGATATAAACAATCAGCCCAAGTAGTGGGACAAAGAAGGAAATTGCCGTATAGATAAGTCCTCCGAGAACTGTTCCTAAAAGCGAAATCTTGAAGGCGTCGCCAAAAGTTGCCTTTCTTCCACCGACAACCATTAAGCCAGCAATGTAAATTACGACGGAAAGTATCAAAACTTGTATAAGGAAGACGGCTATAGCAACCAAAATTGCGAGTCCAAAGCCGACGGCTTCTATGAGTTTATTAATTAAATTTCGAAATTGATTCTGAGAGCCGCCTGCTAACAGTTGCATCATAATTGGATACATAAGCTTTCACCAGTTAAGTTGGAACTTATGTTGTTGACAAAGCCTATAAAAGTTATGAAACTTAGTGAAGTAAGTCTAGTAAAATTCTTAAGTTATGCTGTTCAGATACAGTAATGTCTTAGGTTGGCGGAGAGAGCATTAAACGCAGAAGCGCGTAGCGTATACAAAACTTCCAATGAGGATGAAGGATTTTTCCATAAGTCTTTTGTATTAGAACTAAATTAGTTAGTTAGGAGAAGCGATAAATTGTTGAATAAAACAGTTTCAGGATTATTATTGGTATTTTTATTTACGGTTGCGTCTCTATCGGCAATTAATGTTAAGCCAGCTAAGAGTATATGGACTGGAACAGTAACAGTTTATATTAGGGCTGATGGAAGCATAGAGCCTCCAGATGCACCGATTGTAATCTATAATAATATAACATATACCCTTACAGACAACATTATTGGCTCAATCGTAATCGAAAAAAGTTATATCACTCTCGATGGAGCCGGGTATGCTTTACGGGGTCTAGGAACTGGTTGCGGAATATTTTCAGACGTCGCGGTGAACGTAACTGTTAGGGATATTCATATAAGTGGTTTTCTAAAAGCTATAGAGATATGTAATAGAGCACATTCATGGGTCATCACTAACAATACTATAACGAATAACACGGTAGGTATAGCACTAGGTTACTTAACTTATGATAACGTAGTTTCTGAAAACTATATAACAAACAACAATAACGCAGGTATCGTCATCTCTGGAGATTCTATCAGCAATAGCATTGTAAACAATACAATTACAGGTTCCATTTTTGGCATTTATATTGTAACTACATTTGGGAACGGAGATAACGTCATCGTAGGGAATAACATAGCTAGTAATGAGTACGGTGTTTTCATCAGTAACTCCAACGGTGACATCTTTTATCATAACAACTTTATATTAAACACTATTCAGGTTTACATCTATGATGAATCGATAAGTGCTTGGGATAATGGTGCCGAAGGCAATTACTGGAGCGATTACAGTGGAACCGATTTAAATAAAGATGGAATAGGAGACACTCCATACATCATCAACGAAAATAACACAGATCGTTATCCTCTAATGCAGCCTTGGGCTTCTCCTTGGGGAGACTGGAATCACTACCATAACTATGGCGAAATTGTTGATACACTGCTTTACTTGAATGAAACGTATCCAAATATCGTTGACGTTTACCCAATAGGTAAAAGTTGGTGTAATAGAAGCATTTACTGCGTTAGGCTTACAAATGAATCTAATAAGTATCCAAAACCCAAAGCATTATTTGTTGGTTATCACCACGCACGCGAACTTATTAGCGCAGAGCTGCCATTGTACTTCACAGTATATGCAACAACAAACTTCGATAAAAACAAAACATTAACGTATCTGCTGAACTACAGTGAAATCTATATAATTCCTGCCTTAAATGTGGACGGATTTGAAGTAGTTGCCCAAAACGGGTGGCAACGTAAGAATGCTCATCCATTCGACGAAGACGGAGACGGATTGCTTGATGAAGACCCCCCAGACGATGAGGATGGAGACGGTTATATAGAAGCCCTCTTCTACTGGGATGGCACCAACTATTATTTCATAAGATGGGAAGGAGTAGATGATGATGGGGACGGCTTATACAATGAAGACTGGGTTGGAGGCGTTGACCTAAACAGAAATTATGGATACCGATGGAATGCTTCTTGTCAAAGCGGTAGCACCGACCCAAGAGACGAAGATTACCGCGGGCCAGCACCATTTTCAGAGCCAGAAACAAAAGCGATGAGAGATTTAGCGTTACAACACTACTTCAAATACGCCATCAGTTTCCATTCCGGCGCCGAATGCATTGTTTACCCATGGGGTTACACTACTGAAGCCCCACCTGACGAAGAGAAATTTATAGAAGTAGCATCTGAAATTGCACAGATCACTGGAGTTTGGTATGGTCAATCGGGTGATTGGTACACTACATCTGGAGTTTGGGATGATTGGATGTACGGAAACAGAAGCACATACACATTCACGTGTGAAATCTATAAAAATGACAGTGCATGGCAGTACGAACCTGGACCCGACCCGAACACATGGTGGGAAAAGGGAATATTAGAGTATTTCAATCCGCCTCCCAACAAGATTGAGGCAACAATTCAACGCTGGCTACCAGTTTTCATTTACATTACAAATAGAACAATAAACGAAAGTTTCCGAAACTTGGCTATAACTGACTTAACCTCGCCAAAAACCATAGTTGGACAAGGGTTATTCACAAATACAACTATAACAATCAATAATTATGGCGATCTTAGAGAAGACTTTAATGTGACACTTTATGCTAACACAACGATAATACAAACTTTAAGCCTAAGCCTAGAGGCAAAGTCAACCATAACTCTAACCTTTTCGTGGAACACATCGGAACTGGCTAAGGGCAACTACACCCTTTGGGCTTCTATATCATCAATTCAAGGCGAAGCAAACATAACAGATAACACTTTCATAGATGGCATTTTAATGATAACTATTCCAGGCGATATAAATGGGGACTACCATGTGAATATACTTGACATAGTAAAGATCGCAGCAATCTATGCATCTAAGATTGGGGATCCGGAATTTAACCCAAACAGCGATTTGGATAATGACGGAGTAATCACCATACTTGACGTAGTTCTGTGCGCAATCCACTACGGAGACGCAGACCCATAAAACCCACTTTCTGTTATTAGGCTTATGTTTAGCGTATTCTATGAAAGCTCAACGCAGAAACTCGCTCTCACCATGCCTAGTGTCCAAGAAGTTCTTCCATATTCTTCATGAAAACCATAAGAAGTGTGAAACGAATGAGAGCATTCTGTCCAGTCTGCGGAGTTCAAGGTCATTTGCAGAAAAGAGGAAACAGTATAAAGTTCAGCATTACGTAGGTTTTAAGGGAAAAGACAATATGTGCATCACAAGGTTAGCCTAGAACAACTAAACGTAATTATAGAAGTAAAAACCTTAAATTCTCCAATTGTTTCAAAAATCTTAGGGGCTGTCGGCTAGCTTGGTCTAGGCTCCGAGACTTGGGCTCTCGGGACCCCGG